>NZ_JBHXRA010000023.1:0-95902 GCF_042717045.1 Nocardia sp. NPDC058633 | reverse complement strand
CGACGATGTCAGCCGATCGCGAAGCGCAGCAACGCCTGGCGATCGCCCTGCTTGATCTTGCCCTTGCGGTCGAGGACCTCCAGCTGCCACACCGGGCCGTTGCGGAAGGTTCGCGCGATCGCGTTGGCGTTCTCCGCGCCGAGCAGTGAGGGCCAGATGTCGGCGACGGGCTGGCTGTCGCCGCCGGTGGCGTCGTAGATCTTGAACGAGACATTGTTCGCCTTCTCGAAGGAACTGCCCTTCTTGAACGCGACGGCGACGAAAACGATGGAGTCGATGGCAGGGGGGACGTTCGAGAAGGTGACGTGCACCGTCTCGTCGTCGCCCACGGCCGCACCGGTCTGCTCGTCGCCGGTGTGCAGGACCGAGCCGTTGCCCAGCGGGTCGAGCGAATCGAGACCGGCGAATCGCACCGGTTCGCCACCTTGGAACAGCACGGCGATCAGGTCGAGGTCGACACCGCGCTTGCGCCGGGCCATTCCGAGAATTCCACCGCTGGCACCCGCCGACGGATCCCAGCTCACCCCCACGCTCATCTTGGTGATACCGGCGAGATCGGCTGCGCCGTCTTCCTTCTTGAGAGTAATCACGATTTCAGGCTACGGACTTCCCTCGCCACGTGCAGGGCAAGGGAATCGGGTCGACGCCTCAGCCCGAGTGCGTCGCGAGGTAGACGAGTGCGCTCACCGTCAGCGCGACCGCGCCGAGGACTCCGCCCGCGATGGTATCGGCGCGGTTGGTGGCCACTCCGTTGTCGATTCGATCCCACCCCACGAACGCCGCCGCCACGGCCCCGATACCGGCTGGGGCGGCGACGAACTCGCTGACGACGGGAACGAAGGAGACCGCGCAGGCGATGATGCCGAGCACCAACGCCGCGAGGCCGACACCGTTGCGGGGTGGTGGCAAGGCCTCGGGACCGGGCATTCCCCGAGCGTAGTCGTGCTGCGGGCCGGGCGCAGGGCTGCTCCGATGCCCACCGTCGGAGCCCTTGGTCACAGCATCGTCATGGTTGGTCGGCGAGGTGCGGGGTATTCCGATCAAATAGCAGCCCTGCAGGGATTCATTCTGGGTTCCGGTGCCTGGACTGTGGAGTTCGAGAAGGGATAAGGTTTGTCGATCTCAGCTGACGAATCGAAAAGTCGAAATCCGAACAAAGGTTATGTAGCCCTTTTGGGGTGGAGTTTGAACGCTGTCGAGGCGGTTGACCGGTTCGATCGCCGCTATATCGTAGTCGCGCCCGAGTGGGCGCAAGAATATTGCACAGAACACAACATCCCCTATGTCCCCTGGGATTTCGAGCGGCTCAACGATCGTTCGATGGAGATCGCGGAGACCCTGAAGGAAAAAGGGGTCGATGTCGCCATTCCGATTTTCGAGGAGACGGTGGAATGGGCGGGCGCGATCAACTCCGTCCTGCTCGACAATCCTCGTCTGCTCGGACAGTCCATGCTGCTGCGCGACAAGTCGTTGATGAAGCGACGCGCGCAGCTCGGCGGTATCCGGGTCGGGATCTTCGAAGAGGCGCACGAACGCGACGACGTGATCCGCTTCCTGAAGCGCGTGAATCAGACGCTGCTCAAACTCGACGGTGATCCCAACGATCCGATTCACCTCAAGGCGTTCGACAAGGCCGGCTGCCTCGGTCACCGGATCATCCGGACCCCCGACGAGGTCGACGCGATCCCCGACGACGAGTTCCCGATGCTGATGGAATCGCACCTCGACGGCTGGGAATTCGCGGTCGAGGCCTGGGTGCACAACGGCCGCATCTGCTTCTTGAACATCTCGGAGTACGTCACGCTCGGATATTCGGTGTTCGTGCCCGCGACACCGGAACTGGAGAAATACCGGCCGGAGATCACCCGACAGGTCGAGAAGCTGATCAAGACCTTCGACATCGAATTCGGTTTCATTCATCCCGAGTACTTCGTCACCAGCGACGGTGAGATGTATTTCGGTGAGGTGGCCTACCGACCGCCGGGCTTCAAGGTGTTCGAGCTGCTGGAACGAACGTACGGCTTCAATGCCTACCACGCATTGGTGCTGGCCTTCGACCCGAAAACCACCGACGAGGAAATCGAGGCCTTCTTCCCGAAGGAAGTGGTGGATGCCACCGGTCACGCGGGGTGCTTCGGCGTGTATCCGCGGCGACGTGTGGTCAGTCGACTGGCGGTGCCGCCCGAGACCGAGGACCACGACTACTTCGACTCACACGAGCTCACCGCGCCCCTGGCCGAAATGGTCACCAAGCGGACCGCGTTCGGTACCCACTGGGGTCTGCTCTATTTCTTCGGCGAAGACCCGTACACTCTGCGGGACCTGTTGAAGCGTCAAGAAGAGCTCGACTTCTATATCTGATCCGTTGCCAGACAACGGGGTGCGAAGGGATCGGCGATTGAGTCCGGACGGCCACGACCCGGCGAGCTTGGACCGGCGCCTCGCGACGTTGGACCACGCCACGCAGTCCCTCGCGGACGCGGGCGACTTCGGCAAGCAGATCAAACTGCCCAGGGTCATGGACGCCCTGCGGCGGGTGCTGCTGCTACCAGGCGGTTGCGCCGCGGTCCGTGCCCGCGCCGAGAAGTTGGAGACCGCGGGCCTGTTCCTCGGCACCGACTGGGCCCAACCGCAGATCCTCATCCCGGCGCTGAGCACCGGCTCGTTGCGCAGCGCCAATACCGACACCATGGTGTTGGAGGCGGTGAGCGATCTGCGGTTGCTCGCGGTCGCCAAGGGCGATTATCAGCACGCGCTGATATCGGCCCAACACGCCAATGACCATCTGTCGCAAGTTCTCGCGGTGAATCTGTCGCTGTTGTTCTCGCCGCCCACCGAGGCCGAGCGCGAACAGCAGGGACGGATGGCGCAGGTCTCGCGTGAGCTGCTGCACTACCTCGTCGCCCAGGTCGGGTACGAGAAGGTGCTCGAGAACCTGGTCGACGAGATCTGGCGCATCCTGCGCCAGCGGCCCATCCAGGTCGACGGGGTGAAGCGGATGATCACCCAGATCGCGGTGGCCCGGGCGAATCCCGAGGTGGACCTGGGCGCCAGCGGTCTCGGCGCCGACCGGCTGATCAGCAGTCTGTACGGCACCACCGAAGGGTGCAGGGAAGACCCGGGCGTCGAGATCTACCGCACGCGTCTGGAATCCATGGACGACAGTGCGTTGCAGTACGAGGCAACAGGATTCGCGCGGTCCATGCACGACACTGGGCTGGTCTCGCCGTATCACGCTGTCCTGCTGCGCTTTCTGCTCACCAAGGGTGAGTATCTGCTCGGCGAGGCGATGGGCCTGTCCAGCACGGGGCGCGACAGCCTGCTCTGCTATCACGAACTGGTTCGCAGTCTCATCGAGCACGCCGTCCACGTCGAAACGGCGCAGTGCGTCTACGGACTCACGCTGCTGCTCGAACGCGGCATCCTCTATCAGCCGCCGGTCGCGCCCGCGCTGTGGCGTCAACTGGCGCTGAGGCTTTCACCGCACTCGTGCCGACGGTTGACCCGGGTGTTCGGGCCCACGCCGGAGCCACAGGCGTGGCTGTTGTCCGGAGTACTGTCGGTTCTCGGCCTGCCGCTGGGAATCGGGCAGGGCGACAACCCCACCTGCCAGTCGGCGCGCGCACTGTCGATGTGGGCCTACAACGATCCCGACTACCTGTTGCAGACCGTGGTGTGGGCCGCGCGCGACGACGAGATCGTCATGCACTTCGAGGGACAGCCGATCTCCTCGCGCGAGAGCGGCGACGCGGAATCGGCTGCGCTGCAACTCGATCTGGACCCGGTGTCGTTGCTGGTGGTGCCGCACCTAGACCGGATCTACGCGGAAATGGGCCAGCGCTGTGTCGGTCGCGAAGGCGACCCGCACCGCTGGATCAACCCGGAGTTCCACGGCTGGTGGTCCGGGCGCGGCTTCCGGATCAATGTCGACGTGGCCACCGGCAATCTCACCGATCTCGACGAGTTCCTGCGCCACTTCTACGCCGGCTACCACCCCTTCTACAACGGCAATCAGCCGGTGATCCATCCGCAGCCCGCCGGTATCGCCGTGACCGACAGCGCGGCCCGCTTCGTCGGTTGGCACGCGATCACCGTGCTGCGGGTCAGTCTCGACCCGCAAGAGGTGATGCGGGTGTACTTCTACAACCCGAACAACGACAGCGGCCAGGACTGGGGCGACGGGGTGGTCGTCGGAACAGCCGGGCACGGTGAGCGTTTCGGCGAGGCGTCGCTGCCTTTCGAGCAATTCGCCTCGCGCCTCTACATCTTCCATTTCGACCCACTCGAGCCGGGTGAGCTGGCCGCCGTCGGCCGCGCTGAACTGGACCGGGTGATCGGATACCTCCACCGCAGCTGGGGTGCCGACCGGTTGCCCGTGGAATCGGGTGCGGCCGAACAGGATTGATCACAGCAAACGTTCAGAGTCGACGGCTAGGGTGTGAGCGTCGGCGCGCTGTGTGCCGCGATGATGTAGGGGAGATCTCGATATGGGTGTCAGCTTGTCCAAGGGCGGCAATGTCTCACTGACCAAGGCGGCGCCGAACCTCACCGCCGTCGCTGTCGGCCTCGGCTGGGATCTGCGGACCACCACGGGCACGGACTTCGACCTCGACGCCAGCGCCATCGGCCTCGGTGCCGACAAGAAGGTGGTGTCGAGCGGGCACTTCGTGTTCTTCAACAACCTGAAGTCACCCGAAGGCGCGATCGAGCACGCGGGCGACAACACCACCGGCGCGGGCGACGGCGACGACGAGACGATCAACGTCGACCTGGCCAACACCCCGGCCACGATCGACTCCATCGTGTTCCCGGTCTCGATCTACGACGCCGCGACCCGCAACCAGTCCTTCGGCCAGGTCCGCAACGCCTACATCCGCGTCCTGGACCGCAGCAACGGCGAGGAGCTGGCTCGCTACGACCTCTCCGAGGACGCGTCCACCGAGACCGCCATGGTCTTCGGTGAGCTCTACCGCAACGGCGCGGAGTGGAAGTTCCGCGCCACCGGCCAGGGCTACGCCTCCGGTCTGGAAGGCATCGCCCGCGATTTCGGCGTCAACCTCTGATGTGCTGACAGTGCCGGTCGGCTGCGAAAACGCTCGAACGCCGGGCGATCACGTAGCCGACCAGCACACTGCCGTCGTTCCATTCGTCCAAGACCGGCGGGAACCTCGGCCCTACCGTTGGACCATGACAACAACACCCCGCACTCCCGGACGATCGGTCGATGACCAACTCCTGACCGTCCTCGACGAGTGGCAGGAGGCGATTGTGGCCAACGACGCGGCCCGGATCGGTTCGTTCATGGCCCCGGAGTGGGTGATGGTGTCGGAGAACGGCATCACCACCGCCGAACAGTTCCTCGCTCTCGTCGAATCCGGCGATCTCACCCACTCGGCGATGCGGCGAGTCGGTGACGCGCGAATCCGCTGTCACGCCGACATCGCTCTGCTCTCGACCCGCATCACCAATACCGCGCACTATCGAGGCCGCCGGTTCGACGCCGACGAATGGACCACCGACGCGTTCCTGCGGGTCGACGGCCGGTGGCGGTGCTTGCTGACCCAGATCACCGCCACGAAGACCTAGGCATCGCTCAGACGCGGTCGGGAGTCCAGGTGGAGATGGCCCAGATGACGACGAGGTCGACCACGATGACGATCACCGACCACCACGGGTAGTGCGGCAGGGACGCGAAATTGGCGACGATCGACAGCGCGGCGAGGCAGTAGGCGAAGATCCGGGCCCAGGTGGCGGTCACCATCATGCCGATGGCCACCGCGACGAGAAGCACGCCGAGCGCGAGGTGGATCCACCCCCAGGCGCTGACGTCGAACTGGTAGCTGTATTCGCTGGGTATCAAGAAGATTTCGTCCTTGGTGACGCCGGCGATGCCGCGCAGGATGCTCAGTGTGCCCGATACCAGGAGCATGATCGCCGCGAGCATGGTGATGCCCGCGGCGAGGCCCTGCCGCACGGGTTGCGAGGTGGTCGTCATGGTGTCGACGGTAGAAACCGTCGACCACGATCCGGATCCCCCGTTATGGGTGAGATCGACAGGGCGAGCGGGCGAGTTCACCCGATTCGGATGATGTGTGCGGGCCGGGTGTTCGCGACGATGACGGCATGAGCTGGAGCGTGAGCACCGGCCGGTGCTCACGTATCACGGAAGCGAGGGTCGAGTCATGTCGGTATGGGACGTTCTCTGGGTCATCATTGTGAGTTTCGCCTTTGTCGCCTACCTGATGCTGATGTTCATGATCATCACCGACCTGTTCCGTGACCGGACCACCTCCGGCTGGGTGAAGGCGCTCTGGGTGCTGTGCTTGATCCTGTTCCCGCTGATCACCGGGCTGGTGTATCTGATCTTCCGTGGCAGCGGGATGACCGAACGCACCGCCGAGGCGCACAAGCAGGCGCGCACGGAAGCCGAGGACTACATCAAGCAGACCGCGGGCACCAGTGCCGCCGCCCAGATCGCCGACGCGAAGAACCTGCTCGACGCCGGCGTCATCACCGACGGGGAATTCCAGCAACTCAAGGCCAAAGCACTCGCCTGAAACTCGCGTGCATCGCGCCGCGCTGGGCAACGGGCCGCCTGCACTGCGACGTCGAGGGTGAGCTCCCCGCTGCCGCAACGACGTTCGCTGGAACCACCGCCCACTTCATCCGATTCGGGTGAGTTGGTCAATCGCTCAGGGCTGGATGCAGCGACTGCCGGGCGCTGACGCTGTCGGTACTGCTCGGACTCGGGTCCTGTTCACCGTGCGCGGCATCGTCGGTCTCGCGGGCTGACATGTCGAACTCTTCGGAAAGGGCCGCCATGCTGAGCTTTCTGGTCCCACAGGACCAACGTCGATCGTTGGACGAGTTGACCGACAAGCTGGATCTGTCGGTGGGCCAGGTCGCGTCGAAACGGTCGGCCTTCTGGATCATGCTGGTGATGTCGGCGGTGATCGCGATCTCGGGTGTCATCGGCGATTCCACCGCGACGGTGATCGGCGCGATGATCGTCGCACCGCTGTCGATACCGATCCTCGGTGTCGCGTTGGGTGTGGTGACCGGACGCGCGCCGCTGCTCGGCCGGAGCCTGCTGCTGGTGGTGTCGGGGATCGTCGTGGTGGTCGTGCTCGGTTTCCTGTTCGCGCAGTTGCTGCCCAACCCCGTCAACGTGCTGTCCAACGCGCAGGTGGTCGGGCGGACCTCGCCGAAGTTGATGGACCTGACCGCCGCGATGGCTACCGGCTTGGTCGCGGCGATCGCGATCACCCGACGTGACGTGGGCGATGTGTTGCCCGGTGTGGCGATCGCGATTTCGCTGGTCCCGCCGCTCGGCGTGGTCGGGGTGTGCCTGGGTTCGCACGCGCCCGCACTCGCCGGTGGCGCGTTCGTGCTGTTCGCGTCGAATGTCGTCGCGATGATCATCACCTCGACGATCGTGCTGATGGTGGCCGGGTACGCGCGCGACGCCGATCCGGCGACCGTTCGGCGGGGCCGGGCCTACGTGGCGTTGGGCGCGGCTCTGGTGCTGGTGGCGATTCCCATGGTGCTCAACTCGCTGTCCACCCTGTGGGCCGGTCAGATCGCCGACGCGGCCGGCGACTGGCTGCGGGACGCGCCGGACTCCCAGGTCATCGACGTCCACCTGCACAGTGACATCGCGACGGTCTCGGTGCTCGGTCCCGCGCAGTTGCCCCCGCGCGAGGAGTTGCAGCAGAAGGTGAACGAGCTGGTTCCGTGGGATCCGAAGGTTGTCATCATCCACACGGTCGGTGGTCGGGTGCAGTAGACGACGCTGCCCCCACCACCTGGCGGGGGCAGCGTCGGCGGGCGCTCAACTGAGCAGTGTGGCTTTCGCGGCCGCGAATTCGGCGTCCGACAGCGCCCCGGAGGAATGCAACTCGGCCAAGGTGCTGAGCTGGGCGACGGTGTCGTTGCCGGCGCGCGGGGGCGCAGGCGGCGGGGGAGCCGGTGGCGGTGGGGGTGCCTGCTGTTGGACATACGCCTGTTGTTCGGCAGCCCGCTGCGCTCCGCGGCGGTTCACCGCGTTCGAGGTGGCGGTGGCGGTACCCGCGACCACAGCCGTCCTGGCCACGGTGCCGAGCAGTCCCGGTCGCCCGATGCGACCTCTCCGAAGTGGCATATCGGTTCCCTTCCTAGGCCAGCGCCAGCGCGGCATCGACGGCGTCACGCGACACCTGCACGTGCAGTGCGACCTCGCCGTCGGCCGCGCGCACCGCCGCGGCCAGCCGCGTGGCCCATGTTTCCTCGAAAACGATGACGACGGCGGTCGATCCCGGTGCCATCGACGCGCGGACGACGTCGAGGTCGTCGTCGCTGACGAGGTCGATGTCGGCGGCCGTGAAGCCCGTCAGGCCCACCGTGGAGATGTCGTCGTCGATCTCGCGTTCGGTGATGGCGCCCGCGTCGTCCATGGACAGCACGATCAGATCGAGCAACGTGACCGTGCCCCTGGCGACAACCTCGGCCAGCGCTTCCGAGACGGAGGTGTCGATGTCGGTGCCGGGAAAAGTGAGCACGAGGAATTCGACCGGTCCGAGCGTTGCTGGTGATCCCATGGCCGAATCATCGCGCCGGTGCGGGGGCGGGCGCTTCACCCGATTCGGATGAAAGGGTGCGCACAGTTCACCCGGAAGGTGTGAGGCGGGCCGCGCACGGTCGCCCTAGCGTCATGGCATGGGCTCAGTGATCGGAGGTCTCCTGCCGCTGACGGTGGGTGTCGCGATCTCGCCGGTGCCGATCATCGCGGCCATTCTGATGATCCTGTCCAAGAACGCGGGCGGCGCGGCCAAGGGTTTCGCCGCGGGGTGGGTGGGCGGAATCGTCGTCGTGACCGGCGTGATGACCAAAGCGCTGGGGCTCGGCGCGCTGCTGTCGGGAGTGAATCCGAAGAATCTGTTGCTGTGCGTGTCGGCGGGTGTCGCGATCGGCGCGGCGGGGTTGAGCGCAGGGGGCGAGCTGGTCGCGATCGTGGTGTTCACCCTGCTCGCCTCGGCCACGGTGCTGGCGGTGGTGCTCGGGTACATGCTCGCGGCCGACCGGCTCGGTCCGACGCTCGACAGTCTGCGGGAGTGGTTGCAGCTCAACAACCACGCGGTGATGGCGGTGGTGCTGCTGATCATGGGCGCTGTCGTCTTCGGCAAGGGCCTCGGCGGACTGTAGCGAGGAGCAACCGTGCTGTCGTTACCGGTGTTCGAGTCACTGCACGGCTACCGGCGCGCCTGGCTGCGGCCTGATGTGATCGCCGGACTCACCCTGTGGGCCCAGCACGGCGGCGTCCCGATTCCGATCCATACCCACCGTCGCCGCCGCGGCACCGGCCCTGTCCGGGTCATGACCCTGTTCGCCTGCCGAAAGGAACACAGATGAACGGCCTGCTGGTCGCCCTGGTCGGGGCGCTGTTGTGCTTCTACGGGGTTCGCTCGGTCAACCTGGGCTTGCTCGCGATCGGCTTCGGCCTCGGCTGGCTGATCGCCGATCTGTTCAACGCGAGTTTTTGGTGGCTGCTGTTGGTCGCGCTGATCGGCGCGGTGGCGGTCTGGGTGGTCACCTCGTTGATCTTCCGCTTCGCCGCCTACTTCATCGGCGGTCTCACCGGCGCGATGATCGGCACCAAGCTGGCGACGGTCCTACAGCCCGGCGACAAGAACTTCGCCCTCAGCATGATCGTCGCGCTCGCGGTGTGTGTGGCGGGCGCCTTCCTCGCACAGAAGTTCCGGGCTCGCGCGCTGCTGTGGTTGACCTCGATCGGCGGCGCGAGCATGGTGTGCAGCGGTGTCGCGCGATTCAGCGATTCGCTGTCGTTCCTGCGCGACCCCGAACCGGGCTGGCAACAGGTCACCGCCACCCTGGCCTGGGCGGGACTGTCGGTCCTCGGCTGGATCACCCAGCGCCACCTGTTCGCCGACAAGCTCGGGATCGAGCACTTGGTCGGCGACGACGACAAGTCGGACATGCGGGACCGCAACGGCGGCTGGCCCGCTACTTAGTGCCTCACCGCCCGGTCCGCGCGCAGCCCCGCCCCGCTCACGCCTGGCCGATGACCTTCTCGCGCGAAGGTGTGAGTGTCAGAAGACCAAGGTGCGCAGGGCCACGAAGCGCAGTCCGCCGACCGCGGCCATCACGGCGAGCACGGCACTCGCCTGAGCGACTTCGCCGAGGCCGGGTGCGAGAGAGTCCAGTCCGGCCAGCGCCGCGGTGCTGATCGCGAGGCCGAGCAGCGCCAGCCCGCCGCCTTCCCACTGCGCGGTGAACCGGTCGACCCGGTTCGCTGCCCGGAAGGTGAGCCGGCGGTGCAATTCGTTCGCGATCGCGGTGCTCACCAACGACCCCGTGACATGAGCGACCAGCGGGCCGATGCTGTGCAAGGTCATGAACAGCAGCACATAGGCGATGTTGCTCGCACCGCCGACCATGGTGAAGCGGGCCAGTTGAGCGAAGGTGTGATCACCGCGCAGGTATCGCATCGCCCGGACGAACTCGGTGCGCGGCATCGGGAACGGATCGGCCCCCGCGAGGTAGTCGCTGGTGAGCGGCATTGCCGGGCGGGTGAGCTGCGGCGCGGTCATGTTCGTTCCGATCGAGCGTGCGAATTCGGCAGCGGGGCCTGACGACGCTTGTGACTATACGTAGATGTATACGTATAGACAAGACTCCGCTGCGAGACCCATCGGCGTCAGCGGTCGACGCGGAGGCACACGGAGTCGCCATGGCATCCGTGGCGCGGTCGGCGGACACTGGAGGAATGGTCGACAGGGAGCAACGCACACCCTTCTACGGCGTGGTGCTGATTCTCGTAGCGCTCGGCGCGGCGATGGCTGTCAGTTATTACGGGCCGACATGGCTCCGCGTCACCGTCTATATCCTCACGGTGATGCTCGTGCTGGTCGGCGGCGTCATGACGTTCCGGGACTACTCGCACTGAGTCGTGACGGCAACCCTCGCCCCGGTTCCCCGGGGCGAGGCGCAACGGTGTGTCGTGACCGAGCCCAGCACCAGGCCCAGTGCTCCCACGCTGAGCAATCCGTACATTTTGAGCATCGGCGCGCTCAGTCCGCGCTTCTTGCGATCCGCCGTCACCACCCGGGCGGTGATGAGCCCTCCGAGAATGAAGGCGGCGAAGCCGCAGATCACCAAAACTTCAGCCGAATCGGTCCCGAATCCGGCGTTACCGCACCAAGGCTATTGGCCCTTCAGTGCCTTATCGGCACGGTTGACGAGGGTCGCGGTAGTGAAAGTGCCGATGGTGAGAACGACCATCAGGATCTTCGCGGGCCAAGGCCCTTCGATGATGGCGCCCACCGCTCCCAGCAGGACGAGGCCGGCTGTGATGACCAACATCGCGGTCGCCCTTGTCGTTCCGTTGATCTCGCCACGCAGAATCCGCCGCGACGCCGTGAGCAGGCTGAGGGCGGGAATCCCGGGCAACAGCGCGACCACGCAGACGACGATCAGGTACTCGGGATTGACCAGCCCGGACACCACGAGTCCGACAGAGCACGCCGCGAGCGCGATGCCCAGCGCCATTGCGGCGGCTCCGGCAAGGCGGGTCGATCGCCGAACCGCGGGCTCGTTCGCGTAGGGCGACTGCACGCCCGCCCGCATCGCATCGATCTGAGACATTCGAAAACCCCCGTGTGACAGTTGAAATGGCGGGTGAGGACAGGCTTCGCACCTCATGCCGACTATCCGAATCCCCCGGTCCGTACGCTATCACCCGCGAACACTCCGACGCCGAATGTATTGTCCGCGTGATCAACTCAGCACCTCTGGCGGATTCGCGGCGGCACGCCGAAGTCGCCGCGCGACAGACCGTGGCTCGCGCTGTGGCCTCGGCCGTGGTTGTGCTCGTGCCACGTGACACCAGGCGCAACGACGTGTCACGTGGCACGACGGCGGTCAGGGGGCGAGGACGACAGTCTTTCCTGGGAGCCGCCCGGCGCCGGCGTCGGCGTGCACCGCGGCCAGGTCGGCCACCGGCCTGCGCTCGGCGACGTGGATGTCGATGTCGCCCGCGTCTATCTTGGCGACCAGCCGGGTCAACTGGCCGGTGTCGCCGCGGACCCACAGATTCGCCGTGCTGACACCGCGAGTGGGGTCCTCGGGAATCGGGCCCGCGGTGCTGACGGCCACCCCGTCGTCGGCCACGAAGGTGCTCAGCAGTGCGAGGTCCTCGGGGGAGACGCGCACGTGATTCACCAGGACCTGGAACGGACCGCCGATCGCGGCGGGACCCGCGGCGAGGTCGAGCGGGTCGACGACACGCTGCGCGCCGTAACCGCGGAGCCGGTCGGCGTTCTGTGGTGCGTCCACCGCGGTGACGTACGCGCCGAGGTCGGTGGCGAGCTGAACCACGAGACCGCCGACCGCGCCCCCTGCCCCGTTGACCAGGACGGTTTGGCCCGGCTTCACGTCGGCCAGCTCGAACACCGTCTGCCAAGCGGCCAGGCCGGTCAACGGTAGTGCGGCGGCATCGGTCAGATCGATCGTCAGCGGTGCCGGGGTCAGGGACTCGGCGGCGGCGAGCACGTATTCGGCGGCGCCCCCCGCGGATTCGAGCGGCAGCATCGCCACTACCCGGTCGCCGATCTCGAGCCCGGTCACGCCCTCGCCGAGTTCGGCGACGGTACCCGCGAGGTCGATTCCCGGTACGTAAGGGAGCGTGATCGGGATCATCTCGGCCAGAACGCCGGCGCGAAGGTGGTCGTCGACCGGGTTGAACGACGTGGCTGCCACTCGCACCAGCACCTGCCCGGTGCCGGGTACCGGGCGCTCGATGTCCTCGTAACGCAGGACTTCACTGCCGCCGAACTCGTGGAAACGTACTGCTTTCATGACATGCCTTCTCTGTGGGTTCGATGTCGATATCGGGGGGATGTGTCGGTGTCTCAGCTCATCTGCACCGATCGGATGGAGTTCCCGAGCACCATGCGGTCGATGGCGCTCACGGCCCCGGCCGGGTTGTCGGCCGCGCCGACGGTGAGCAGTAGCGGCACGAAGTGCTCGGCTGTCGGATGGGCGACCGCGACGCCGGGCGCCTTGTTGCGGTAGTCGGTGAGGGCATCGGCGTCGCCCCGGGTGAGGGCGTCGGCGGCCCATTCGTCGAAGGCGGCGGTCTCGGCGGCGAGCTCCGGGTGGCGGAAGACGGCGAAGCTGTGTGTCATGAAACCCGAGCCGAGTACGAGGATGCCTTCCTCGCGCAGCGGCCGCAGGCGGGCTCCGAGCTCGAGCAGCGCGCCGGGGTCGAGGCTGGGCATCGACAACTGCACGACGGGCACATCCGCTGCGGGGTACATCGCCATCAGTGGGATGAAGGCGCCGTGATCGAGACCGCGGTCGGTGAACTCGTGCACCGGTGTCGGCCCGAGTAGGCCGCTCAGTCGTCGGGCCAGGTCGGTGGCGTCGGGAGTGGCGTAGGGCAGGGTTTTGTATCGGGGGTCGAAGCCGCTGAAGTCGTAGTAGAGCGCAGTGCCCGCCCTGGCTCCCGTCATCGCGATCGGCGCGTTCTCCCAGTGGGCCGAGATGACGACGATGGCACGGGGCTTCGGCATCGACTGAGCCCAGTCGAAGAGATCGCCCACCCACTGGGGATCGTCGAGGGTGAACGGGGCGCCGTGGCTGACGAACAGGCTGGGCAGGGGTCCGTCGGACGGATTCCAGAGGCGTTGTTCGCGGGCCTGGGGTAGGACCCGGGCCAGTAGTTCGTCGTACGCCGCGGCCGGTGCTCGGTGTGTCCGGTTCATCGCCGATCCTCTCCTTCGCTTGCCTCGGAATCTGTTTTCAACTTTCCTGGGCAAGTTGAAAGTAGCCCATGATGACTTGCCTAGGCAAGTGTTAATAGTTGCCGGGGCAAGTTATGCTGAGCACATGGACACCCAGTCACCCTGGCTCGACGGCGACCAGCAGGACCTCTGGCAGGCGCTGCTCACGGTTGTCATCGCTCTTCCCGCGGCACTCGACCGTCAACTGCAGCGAGATTCGGGCATCTCCAACTTCGAGTACGGGGTGCTGGCCAGGTTGTCCATGGTCGACGAGGCGACGATGCGGCTCAGTGATTTGGCCAGGGAATGCGACAGCACGCAGCCGCGTCTGTCGAAGGTGATGGACCGCTTCGAAGCTCGCGACTGGGTCGTTCGCCGAACCGACCCCACCGACGGGCGATACACCCTCGCGGCACTGACCGACGCCGGCCGACGCAAACTCGCCGAGAGCGCGCCCGAACATGTCGCGCAGGTCAAGCGGCTCGTGTTCGACCCCCTGACCGCCGCCCAGCAACGCCAACTCGGCACCGCACTCGCCCGTGTGGCCGCTACCGTGCGCCGAGAGCTCGAGGGGTAGGGCTCTCGGGAGGCTTCGGACCGGTTCGCTGATGGATTCGCGCTGAGGTGGCCGACCGCGATGTGTTGCGATCTGTTGACGGCCACTGTCATCCCGCCGCAAAGAACCGGAAATGTTCCCGTAGCGCGCCTTTCATCGGTGGGCCGTCGCACGGCCCTTGTCCCGCCACGGTCCACGGGGAAGCTCGGTCGAGCCCTCGGCACGCCCTTGCGTGGTGTCGTGGGAAGACTGCTCGAACCTGATGAGGGGAAGTATGAATATCAACCGAATCCGTGGTGGCCTCGGTGCTGTGGGCACCGGCCTTGCTGTGCTCGCGCTGGGCACGCTCGTGGCCGGAACCGCCGGCGCCGATGCCTTCGTCGCACTGCCCGACGGTGAGCGGGTCGGCCACGGTGTCACGGTGAAACGCACCGGTGAACACGCGGTGGTCTCCCCGTCGATGGCCGCCAACGGCGCGGGCCGGGTCGCGTGGGTTTCGGCCAACGTGAGCGCCGATGTGACCATCACGCCCGAGGGCGAGGCCGGACCGAACAACGGGCCGTCCGGTCGTGAGGGCTCCAACAACTCCTCCACCCACGGTGCCTCGCAGCTCAACACCGGCTACATCGTCGGCTGCCAGGTGTCGATCGGTGACGACGCGATCTCGGCGGGCGTCTCCGGCGGCATCGACCTGTCCGGCTTCAGCGTCGGCGGTTCCGCGGGCCTCGAGCTCGGCCCGGGTGAGGTCGCGTTCGTGCAGCTGGAGAAGAAGGACATCGAGAAGCCGGGCGTCTACTCGATCGAGTACCAGGACGTCGAGATCGAGGTGCAGGGATGTGCCGGTTTCGCGCAGGCCCGCGCCTACACCGTGGTCGAGATCATCGGCGACCACTACTCCAAGACCACCCTCTACGGTGCGCCGTTCAGCATCGGCTGACCTGCCCGACTCAGACATGAACCAGAGGATGAAAAATATGTTCGACCGTAAGAATGCGGCACGTCTGGCCGGTGTCGTCGGCGCGGCCGCCGTCACCGTCGGGATGCTGTCGGCCGGTGCGGCCAACGCCGACACCTTCGTTGCGCTGCCCGGTGGTGAAATCGTCAAGACGCTGTCCGACGGCAGCACCGTCACGGTCCGCCTGGTCGGGGAGTCGGCCACGATCAGCCCGTCGATGGGTTCGACTCCGGTACACCGCAATACGTGGGTCTCCGGGAGCGCGCAGGTCGAGGTGTCGGGTAATGCCAAGGGCGGCAAGATCCGTCCCGGGTATGTCGTCGGCTGCCAGGTCAACATCGACGGCGGTGGCGTCGAAGGTGGCGTCGAAGGGGAGAGCGACTGGGCGGGCAAGAAGCCCGGTGTCGGCGCCGACACCGGTGCCGAGCTGAGCCTCGGACCGGGTCAGGCGGAGTCGTTCTACATCCTGGATCTCGAGAAGGCCGACGACTACGGCAACGAGAGCCACAGCAAGGACAACAAGTTCAAGGGTAAGAGCGGCTCGGTGACCTGGGCCGACACCACCATCGGGCTCTCGGGCTGCGGTGGCTACGCGCAGGCGCGAGCCTTCGTGAAGGTCAAGGTCGAGACCGACAACGTGACCTCGGTCGTCACGCTGTGGGGTCAGCCGTTCAGCATCGGCTGATCTGATCGGTTCTGTGGCGAGGCCCGGCGCGTGCTGCGCCGGGCCTCGCTGTGTTCGAACGGGTCTCGGGTCACCGGAACCGGGTGTCGTCGGTTGACACCGGACATCGGTCACCGGACGGCGATGTCCGAACCGTCCGATGACTTTTGTCCGCCTCCAGACCGGCGTCATGACCTGACAGCGCCGATCCCGGTGACCGCGGTGTGCGCGACCGGCCCCGATGGATCGTCGTTCCTGGCACAGAACGTGACCCTCATCGTTGTTCCGCGTGGGCGACGGTCCGTGGGGGCCGAGAACACCACGCGGTGCTCGGCCGCGGCACGAACAGAGAATCTCAGGCGATCATTGCGAGGGTTCCGCTCGATACTTTGCGATCTTGTGAAGCTCGACGGTCAAGGCGGGGATGGTCAGCACGAATCTGGCGCCGCCGCTGGGGTTTTCCGTGCAGCGCAGGGTGCCGTGGTGGCCGAGCACGGTTTCGGCGACAAGCGCGAGGCCGATGCCGGTGCCCGCCGTCGCGCGCGAGGCGGTGACGAAGCGATCGAAGATCCTTTCGCGGTTCTCCGGCGCGATTCCCGGGCCCGCGTCGTCGACCGTCACCCGCACGTCGGGTCCGTCGCGATCGACGCGGACACCGGTCACCCCGCCGCCGTGGCGTTCGGCGTTGGTGAGCAGATTGACCAGTGCGCGTTCGAGTTCGGTGCGGCGTCCGCGGATCGTCCCCGGGTCGCGGATGTCGAGCAGTTCCGGCGCCGCGCCACGGCCGACGAGCAGCTGGGTGAGCAGTTCCGCCAGATCGAGCGGGGCCTGGTCGGAGCGGTGGATGCCCGCCTCCACACGGGCCAGGGCGAGCATGTCGTCGAGAAGCCCCCGCAGGTACGCGGTCTCCTCCACGAGCAGGCCCAGCGCGGCGCGCGGTCGTTCGGACAGTTCGTCGCGGTGTCCGGTCAGCACCGTGGCAGTGGTGGTGAGGGTGGTCAGTGGCGTGCGCAGTTCGTGGCTGAGATCGGAGACCAGGCGGCGTTCGCGCTCGATGCGCAGCTGTAGTGAGTCGACCATCGCGTTGAAGGCGTCGACCGTGGCCGACAGTTCTTCGTCGTCGGTCCGCGGCAGACGCAGTTCGAGCTCGCCGGAGGCGATCCTGGACGCGGTGGCGGCGACCTGACGCAGCGGGCTCAGCGCGCGGTGAGCCGCCCAGGCGCCGATCGCGGCGGCGATCGTCACGGCGAGCACGGAGCAGGCGAGCAGGATCGTGCGCAGCATCCGGAGGGTGGATTCGAGTTCGAGCAGCGGTGCGAATTCGTAGAGGACGGTGTCGTCGTCGACGACCACGCCTGCCCGCAGGTATGGCTGCCCGCCGATCCGAACGCGGGTGGCGGCACTGGTCCCGGTGTCGGGCGGGTCGGGAATCGGGAGCGCCGAGGCGGGCGGGAAATCGACGTCGGCGCCGACCAGCGACCATCCGGTGTCGCGATGCAACATCGCGATGGTGCCGCTCGGCAGGTTCAGCGAGTCCAGTGCTCGGTCGCCGGTGAGATCGGCGCTGTTCAGTCGCAGTCGCAGGAGTTCGGCGTGCACCCCCACCGCGCGTTCGACGGTGCGGGCCCGCTGCGATTCCATGTAGCCGGTGCTGATGCCGTACACCGATCCGGACAGCACGACGGCCACCAGGCTCGCGCCGAGCACGAACGTCGCGGTCACCCGTCCGCGCAGCCCCCGAAATCGAGACGGAAATCGGGGCCCGCGTTCAGGATTGGACATCGAGCCGGTAGCCGAGCCCGCGGACGGTGACGATCAGCCGCGGGTCGGCGGGATCGCGTTCGATCTTGGTACGCAGCCTGCGCACGTGCACGTCGACGATGCGTTCGTCGCCGAAGAACCCGCGGTCCCAGATCTTGTCGAGCAGTACCTGCCTGCTCAGTACCAGGCTGTCGTTCTGTGCCAACTCGCACAGCAGCCGGAACTCGGTGAGCGTGAGATGCACGTCCTCGCCTGCCAGCCGCAGCGCGCCACGCTCGGGAGACAGCACCAGCCTGCGGTGCGCGTCCGCGTCGAGCACGATGTCGGTGACCTCACGGTCGGGGGCGTTCCTGGTGCGCCTGCGCAGCGCCCTGATCCGTGCGGAGAGTTCTTTGACCTCGAACGGCTTGGTGACGAAATCGTCGGCGCCCGCCTCGAGCGCGGCGACCACGTCGTGGGTGTCGTCGCGGGCGCTGACCACGATGATCGGCACATCGTGCTCGCGACGCACCTCACGGATACAGGTGTATCCGTCCATCCCGCCGAGCATGAGGTCGACGAGCATCACATCGGGAGCGCCCAGGCTGTGGACCTGGTCGAGCGCGCTCTCGGCGCTCTCGGCCTCGGCGACCGTGTAGCCCTCGTCTTCCATGGCTAGCCGCAGCGACTCCCGCACCCGGGTGTCGTCCTCGACGATCATCAGCTGTGCGTTCATACAGTGCCTTCCGTTCGGGTGCTCGCGCGATCGTCGATCCGGGCAATGTCGGCACGGCTGCGCGGGGATCTGGATGTACGCGCGGGACGACCACTATTCGGGGGCGTCGGCCCGGTGTCCTTTCTTGTTCTGCGCAGTACCGATCGGGTCGAGGTCGGGGGTGGGGAAGTCGGGTGCGAGGTGGTGGGGGTCGATGCCGTCGGCGAGGCGGCCCGCACGTCGGGCCGCGAGGTATCGGTCGCTCAGCACACAGCACACCACAACGAGCAACAGCGTCCATCCGAATGTCGTTCGCGAATACTCCAGGTCGCGGCCGAAGGCCGGCCAGCGGAACAGCAGCCAGGTCTCGTAGCTGAAGAAGCCGAAGATCGCCAGCCAGGCCGGCCAGTTGCGCAGGACCGAACTCCGGACGACGACGGTGAGCAGGAACGGGAACAAGAACATCGAGTAGTACTGCTGGCCGAGGGAACTCAGGGCGAACTCGGCGGTGAGCAGAACGCCTGTCGCGGTGGTGACGAAGAAGAGTTCCTGGTGGCGGTAGTACCGGTACAGCAGCCAGAGACTGATCGCGACGGTGACGGCGAGCAGTCCACGCGCTGTCAGCGTCGCGACGGGTGGAATGCCGTAATAGGCGCCCATGCCCGAGATCGAGGAGTTGAAGTAGTCGCGCACCTGCAGGCTGTACGGCAGGTTGTGGACGAAGTACCGCCCGGGGTCGGCGGCCAGCGGCCACGCGATCGCGGTGGTGCACACCGGCATCGCCACCGCGATCGCCACCGTCGACCACTGCTTGCGCACAGCGGGAAGCAACAGCAGCGGCACGAGAATCGGTTTGATCGCGATCGTCAGCCCGAGGACCACCCCGGCGGCGACGTCGCGGCGGGCGAGGAGCAGGGCCAGGAAGACGACTTCAGCCAGGAAGAACAGGCCGTTGACGTTTCCGAAGGTGAGGGTGTTGACCAGCGCTTCGGAGAGGAACAGCGCGAAGTAGGCCACCGGAGCCAGCGGAGAGCGCCAGGAGTATCCGAACATCCGCAGCAGCAGATGGACGGCCAGGACGGCGGCGAGCACGTTGAGGAAAAGGAAGACGGTGCGCCCGTTGGTCTCGTCGAGCAGCCCGATCGGGGTCAGGAGCAGGGTGCCGCCGGGTGGGTAGAGATAGTGCGGGTCCACCGACGACAGATTCGCCGTGTACACCGGCTCGTGGCTCAGGAAGGCTCTGATCGCGGTGTAGACGGGCTTGAAATCGTTGGTGTGATGGCCCGGTATCGCCTTGTAGAAGATCATGTCCAGGGCGGTGACCAGTGCCAGCGGCCACATGACCAGTTGCACGACGCGGGCGGGCGTGGCATCGCGCGGAGCGAGGAGTTGACGGATCATCGCCGAGGCTCAGCTGAGGTAGCCGGCGAGCTGCGGGATCGCGTGGACGACGTGCTGAGCCCAGATCGGTTCACCGATCGGGGCGAAGTCCCAATCCTGGTGGGGACGGCGGAGCTTGCCGAGCACCATCCCGGTGTGGGAGCGGGCGCTGGCCAGGCCGATGCGGACCAGTTCGGTCCCGCCGACATTGTCGGTGACACGGCAGAAACCGTTCTCGACCTGGTCGAATCGTTGCCCCGTGTAGCAGGTCACGATGAACACGATGGTGGTGACATTCGGATTCAGCCGGGTCAGGTCCACCACGATGACCTCGTTGTCGCCGTCGCCGTCCCCGGTGACACTGTCCCCGAGGTGGCGAACCGCGCCGTCACGGGAGGTCAGCTGTTCGTGGTAGGCGACATCGACGAAGCGGGTGCCGGCGAACAGCAGGGCCGCGGCGTTGAGGTCGACGTCCTCGCCGCGCCGACCGAACATGTCGGGACGCACGGGATCCCAGCCGATGGCCATGGTGACGTGGGAGAGCGGGCCGGCTCCTGGCCGGGGGACTGCTCTGGTCATCGGTGCTCCTCGTCGAGCAGTCGGTGGGCGAGACACGGACCGGGCTGCATCAGCTCGGAGTCTGGGGGCGTTGATACACGTCGGGAATGCCGTCACCGTCGTCGTCGCGTGCTTCGGCTTCGTCCAGCGCCTTGTAGACCCGGTTGCGGGCACGCAGCACGATGGTGGCCAGAATCGCCGCGGTCACCGTACCGAACAGGACGCCGATGCGGACGTGGTCGGCGCGGGTGTGGTCACCGGCGAAGGCGAGTTCGCCGACGAGCAGCGACACGGTGAACCCGATGCCGCCCAGCAGCGCCACCCCGGCCACATCGATCCAGGCCAGTTCCGAATCGAGTTCGGCGCGGGTGAGTTTTGCGGTGAGGTAGGTCGTCGCGGTGATACCGATCAGTTTGCCCGCGACCAGGCCCGCGATGATGCCGAGGGTCACTCTGTCGCCGAGGGAATCGGTGAGCCCGCTCAGACCGCCGACGGTGACGCCCGCGGCGAAGAACGCGAACACCGGCACCGCGAATCCGGTCGACAGCGGCCGGATGGCGTGTTCGAAGCGCTCGGCGGGTCCGTGCTCGTCGGGTTCGCCGCGTTTCGCGAGTACCGGGACGGTGAATCCGAGCAGGACGCCCGCGACGGTGGCGTGCACGCCGGAGAGGTGGACCAGCCACCACGCGACGAGTGCGAGCGGAACCAGCAGCAGCGGCGAACTGATGCGGCGCTGCACGGCGAATGCGAACAGTGCGATGGGCACGATGGCCGCGGCCAGGTACGGCAGGTCGAGTGTGCTGGTGTAGAAGATCGCGATCACGGTCACCGCGAGCAGATCGTCGACCACGGCGAGGGTGAGCAGGAACGTTCGCAGCGCGGCGGGCAGGTGGGTGTTGATCACCGCCAGCACGGCGAGCGCGAAGGCGATATCGGTCGCGGTGGGGATGGCCCAGCCGTCGAGGGTCCCGGGCGGGCCGGTGCGGTTGATCAGCACATAGATGAGGGCGGGGACCGCCATGCCGCCGATCGCGGCGACGACCGGCAGCGCGGCGCGGCGCGGGTCGCGCAGATCGCCTGCCACGAACTCCCGTTTGAGCTCGAGGCCGACGACGAAGAAGAAGATCGCCAGCAACCCGTCGGCCGCCCACTCGCTCAACGACAGGTTCAGATGCAGTGCGGACGGTCCGATGTGGAAGTCGCGCAGTGTCTCGTAGGCACCAGCCCACGGCGTGTTGGCCCAGGTCAGCGCGATGACCGCCGCGATGATGAGCAGCACACCGCCGACGGTTTCGCGTCGCAGCACCGAGGCGATTCGCCGTGTTTCCGGCCAGCTACCCCTGGTGAGGAGCTGGCGCCGGACGGGCGGCGGCGTCATCGAGTCTCCGCCAGGGAGAGGCGGGCTGCGAAGCCTGACATGCGCGGTAATAGCAAGAGTGAGTACCCGTCACCAATCGAACCCCACTCGACGGAGCTCGAGCCGGGTTGCCGACCAGACTTCCCGGCGCACCTACCTGTAAAGATGCCGCAAAGACCACACCCACCGCAAACTGAACGCGCGGTCGGCCGGTCATGTCACAGTCAGGTGAGTGACGACACTCGGTGGTCGACCAGCGGGGCCGGCTCGCCGAGGGCTGAGGTCGTCGCGGTCCGCCGTAGCCAGCTGAAAGGCCCCACGATGGAGATCATCAAACGTCCACCACCTCCCACCGGAGTCCGCCGGCTGCTGTTGCGGGCCCCGATCCACCTCTATCGGCTCCGGCTCGGCTGGCTCTTCGGGAGCAGGCTGTTGCTGCTCGAGCACATCGGACGCGTGTCGGGTAAACAGCGGCGGGTCGTCATCGAAGTCGTCGAACACGACCCGACCGACGGCAGCTACGTGGTCTGCTCCGGATTCGGCACCGAAGCCGCCTGGTATCGGAATGTTCTCGCCGCGCCCGACACCCGCATCCAGGTAGGCCTGCGCACCATCGAGGTCACCGCCCATCCGCTCGCTACGGACGAAGGCGGTGAGTTCATGGCCCGCTACGCCCCTCGCCACCCGCGAGCGGCCCGACGACTGGTGCGCTTCATGGGCTTCTCCACCGACGGTTCGCAAGAGGACTATCGCGAGGTGGGACGCCACCTCCCCTTCGTGCGACTGTCCCCGCGAGCGCGGGTCCAGCCCTGATAACGACAGGTCAGCTGGTCTGGGCGTCGCGGTGCGCTTCGTAGTAGCGGGCCATGAGTTCCCAGTATCCGAGCAACAGCAGCATCGTCGTGCCGGCCGCGACAACCGTGGGCACCGGCCGGCGATGCCACGCCCCGCCCAGCGCGATCAGGCCCGCGCCGGTGGCCGCGAGGTCCACGGCCAATCCCGCATCCCGGGGATGGTCGATCAGCCACAGTTCTTCCCCGAGCACGGCTCGTGTCGCCCAGGCCCGTTGGTGGGCGGGTTCGGGGAAGATCACCGGGTTCACCACGAACCACGCGCCGATGACGGCCGCTTGCGACCAGCTTCGATTCCACACCGGAACCAGCACCAAGGGCGCCGTCGCCCAGCGCGACCACGCGCTCCAAGGGCTCGCATGCCTGGCGAATACCGCCCGGCGAACACGGGCGAACGATTTTCCAGTTCCCATTGTCAGTGCTCCTGTCGATTCGATCGAACTCGGTGACGGTTGTGGAGGAAGAAGGCCGTCACCCCGCCCGACGGCCGCCGGCGAACTCCCTCGGAATCCGGGACATCAGAAACGCATCATGTCGAGAACACATCAGGTCAATTCGGCGAACCGTTCGACTTCCTCGATGCGGCCCGACACGATCAGCTGATCTCCGGCGCCGACGACGGTGTCGGGGGTGGCGTAGGTGAATTCGGCGCCGGGGTGTTTGATCGCGACGACGGTGATGTCGAAATGCTGGCGTAGTCCGCTGGAGGTCAGGGATTTTCCGACGGCGCTGCGCGGTGCCGTGGTTTTGGCCATCGCGTAGTCGGTGTCGAACTCGATGTAGTCGATCATGTGGCCGGTCACCAGGTGAGCTACCCGCTCACCCATGTCGTGTTCGGGCAGCACCACGTGATGGGCGCCCACTCGCTCGAGGATCTGGCCGTGCTGCCGACTGGTGGCCTTGGCCCAGATCTTCGGGATCTTGCAGTCGGCGAGCAGCGAGGTGGTGAGAATGCTGGCCTCCATATTGGAGCCGATGCTGACCACGGCATGCGGAAATGAGGGAACACCCAACTGCTGCAGTGCCTCCATGTTCGTGGTGTCCGCGCACGCGACGTGGGTGAGGTCATCGGAATACTGCTGCACCAGACCCGGATTCGAGTCGATGGCGAGCACCTCGGAACCGTGGGTGACCAGTTCGCGGGCCAGTGCGCCACCGAATCGGCCGAGGCCGATCACCACGACGCGGGTGCCGTGTTTGCGTGGTGCCCTACCCAACAGTGGCTTCTTACCCGACAATGGGGCGCTCCTCCGGGAGTTCGTAGCGGCGGCCCCTGCTGCGCAATGCGAGCGCGGTGGCCAAGGTGATGGGGCCCAAACGGCCGATGAACATCAACGCGATGAGCACGATCAGCCCGGGATCTGGGATGTCGGCGGTGATCCCGGTGGAGAGCCCGACGGTGCCGAACGCGGACACCACCTCGAACAGCACGTCGTCGAGGTCCATCCCGGTGATCGTCAGCAGGGTGATCGTGCCGAGCACTACCGCGCCGACCCCGAGCAGGGCGACGGTGACCGCTTGGCGTTGCACCGGGGCGGCGAGCTTGCGACCCAGTACATGCACGGTCGGTTCGCCACGCACTTCGGCGATGATGACGAACGCGAGCAGGGCGAAGGTGGTCACCTTGATTCCGCCCGCGGTGCCCGCGCTGCCGCCGCCGATGAACATCAGCACATCGGTGACCAGCAGCGTCGAGGAATTCATTGCCCCGACGTCGACATTGTTGAACCCGGCGGTGCGCGGTGTGAGCCCGCTGAACCCGCCGACGAGCAGTTTCTGCGGTGCGCTCAGCGGTCCGAGGGTGCCGGGGTTCGACCATTCGAGTGCGATGACGAACACGATGCCGAGCAGAGCCAGTGCGAAGTAGGTGAGCACGGTGAGCCGGGTGTGCAGCGACCATCGGCGTCCGTGCCCCTGCCTGCGTAGCGACCTGTGCACCTCGTAGACCACCGGAAACCCGAGACCGCCGATGATGAACGCGCACGCGATGGGGACCATGATCAGCGGGTCGCTCGCCAATCCCACGAGGCTGTCGGCGTACAGCGCGAAACCGGCGTTGTTGTACGCCGAAATCGCGTGGAACACGCCTAGATAGAGCCCGTGCCAGCCCGTTTCGCCGTAGCCGAGGATGAATCGCGCCGTCAGCACGGTGGCGACCACCGCTTCGACGAGCAGGCTTATCCGGATCACTCCGATGACAACGCGGCGACTTTCCCCTAGCCGCAACGTCTTTGTCTCCGACTGGGCGATCAACTGCATACGCAGGCCCATCCGTCGGGCAACAAGCAGGCCGAGTAGCGAGGCGAGCGTCATGATCCCGAGGCCGCCGATCTGGATCAATCCGAGTATGACCAGCTCGCCGAACATCGACCAGTGGCTTTCGGTGTCCACCACGACCAGTCCTGTCACGCACACCGCCGACACCGCCGTGAACAGGGCTGTCACGGGCCCGGTCACCGTGCGCGACTCGGTGGCCACCGGCAGCATCAGCAACAACGTCCCGACCACCGTCGCGGCACCGAAGCCCAGGACGACCAGCCGCGCCGGGTGGCGGGGGTTGGGCAACAGCCGAGCGGCCAGGCCCTTGGTGAAGGTGACCCAGTCGTTGCGTCGGCTCGACGTGGGTTCCGAGTCAGGACGCAAATGCACGATGAGCCAGCCTAGGCTCATCGGCCTCGGTTGCGGCAGCGCCGGACCGTATGGATCTCGTAAAGAACGCGATCGGTGGTCTCAGCGCAAACGAGAACGCCGACGGTTCTCAGCCGAGGTCTCGGTGGTTGAACCAGGAGGTGCCTGCGGTGACCATGACCAGCGAGGTGGCCGCGAGAACGCCGACGCCGCCGACGCTGATGCCGTGACGGAGCGGTTCGCTGTCGATGTAGTAATGGAACGGCGACAGGTAGGCGGCCCAGCCGACCCCGATCTGGTCGGCGAAGGTGTGCGCGGCCCAGGCGGTGACGCCGATGACCGCGGTGACGGCGAACACCGTGCCTCGGCGGCCGGTGACCGCCCCGATGGCAGTGGCCAGTGCCCCGAAGCACACGATGAGCAGGACCAGATGGACACATTGCGCGGCGAAGTGGCCCGCGCTGATCGTGGTCAGTTCGGCGGAGCCCCGGATGGCGAGCATGGCCAGCCAGACGACCGTGCCGATGCCGGTCGCGGCGGCGACGAGGGCCGCGAAGCGTTGGGTGATGAGCGAGGTGCGGGTGAGCGGGTGGGCCAGCAGCAGGTCGAGGGTGCCGGATTCCTCGTCGGCGGCCGAGACCCTGGCGCCGACGGCGGCGCCGAAGAACATGGCGAGCAGGGGCACGATCATCCCGAACACGGTGGAACCGAGGTAGCCCGCGGCGGAGCCGATGTCGTCCATGTTCAAGGCATCGCGCAGTCCTGCGGGCAGGTTCTCGGCCTGGGCGGCGCCGTTGGCCGCCATCTGCGGATAGAAGCCGGCGTAGGCGGCCGCGGCGACGGTGATGCCGGTGGCCCAGCCGAGCAGGCTGCGGCGGGAATCGCGCAGGGTTTTGGTGAAGACGACGGTGCGGACGGTGGCGACGGCGGGCTCGATCATCGGGCCGAGCGCGGCGGTAGCGGTCATGTCTGTATCCCTTATGTGGGCGATGAGAATTCGGTGTCAGGCGGCGGGCTGGGGTGCCGCCTCGGCGGCGGCGTAATGGCGGTGGAAGATCTCGTCGAGGTGCGGTTCGGTGGTGGTCAGCGTGCGCACGGTATGCCGGGCCGCGGCCTTGACGACGGCGTCGGGTGCTCCCGACAAGCCGGCGCTGAGCACGGTGCCGGTGGCGTCGAGTCGCGCGTCGATCAGGCCGGGCAACACCTGGAACTCCTCGATCGGCACCGGGTCGACGAAGCCGATTTCGATGCGTCGGATCGCGGCGGCCCGCAGGTCGGCGACCGTGTCGAGAGCCACGAGGGCACCGTCGCGCAGGATGCCGACCCGGTCGGCGACGGCCTCGACTTCGTCCATGATGTGGCTGGACATGAAGACCGTCTGGCCGTTGTCGGCGGCCTCGGCGACCAATGCCAGGAAGGTCTGCTGGACGAGCGGGTCCAGGCCCGAGGTCGGTTCGTCGAGGATCAACAGTTCGGGGGAGTGCATGAAGGCCTGCACGAGCCCGACCTTCTGCCGATTTCCCTTCGACAGGCTCTTGATCGTGGCGGTCGGGTCGAGCCCGAGTCGCTCGGCGAGCTCGTCGATCCGCGGCTGCGGCACGCCACCGCGCAGATCGGCGAGAAACCGTAGGCACTCGCGCACTCGCTGCCGTCCGTCGACGACGAAATCGCCTGCCAGGTAACCGATCCGGCGACGCATCGCGACGCCATCGGTGCGCGGATCCAGGCCGAGTACCGATGCCGTGCCCGCGGTGGGGCGGATCAGGTCCAGCAGTAGCCGGATGGTGGTCGACTTCCCCGCGCCGTTGGGGCCGAGGTAGCCGAAAACCTCACCGGCCCGCACGTCGAGTGTCAGTCCGGTGAGCCCTCGGCGGGTGCCATAGGTCTTGGTGAGATCGCGGATCTCGATGGCGTTGTTCATGTCTCAAACAGTATCAAGATTTCAGAGATCTGTGAAGATTCAAAATATTGGAAGTTGTCGGATACGATGGCGGCATGGATTCCGATCAGCGACTTCGCGACGCCGCCGAGCGCCTGGCCTTGTCCTTCGCCCAGGGCGGCATGCAGAAGACGACGGCGCGGGTGATGACCGCGCTGCTCTACACGGAGCAGGAAACGATGACCGCCACGGACCTGTGCGAGCGGCTCTCGATCAGCACGGGCGCGGTCTCCACCGCGATCAAGCAGCTCACCCAGTCGGCCATGGTGGAACGCGTACCCGCCCCGGGCAGTCGCCGCGAGCACTATCGGTTCCCGAAAGGTGTATGGGCGCAATTGTTCTCGCAGCAGAACCAGATGCTGAAGATCATGAAGGACGCCGCCAGGGAGGGCCTCGACGTAGTCCCCGACAACACCCCGACGGCCACTCGCCTGCACGAGATGCAGGACTTCTACGGCTACATGGAACAGGAGATGCCCGCCCTCATCGAACGCTGGCGCGAGCGAAGCGGCCACCAGTGGTGAGTCGACCGGATCGCTGGACTCGACGGTGACCGCCCGCGCGCACCCGCAGCGACTCCGCGACCGGCGGCACGAGCGAAAGAGGCTCAATGCCTTCGGTATATAAGAACCTCGACTGTCAGCGGATGGTGCGGGACCGGTGCGTCAGGCGCCTCGATGCGTGGGACGCCCCCCACGAGCGCGGGGAGATATCGACCGTCGCGGGCCCGACCAGCGTGGTCGCGCTCGGCCCGGCACCGACCCGTGCGGAGCCGAGCATCGCGCTGGTGCCCGGCACCAATATGAACGCGGCGCTATCCCTGGAAATAGCTGGGTCGCTGGCCCGACGGTGGCACACGGTCGTCTTCGACGTCCCCGGACAGCCAGGTCTCAGCGCCGATCGGCGCCCCCGTCGTGGACGCACGCAGTGGTACGGCGAATGGCTGGCCGAAGCGCTGGAGCGGACGATCCGCGGCCCCGTCGTGGTCGTCGGCCACTCGCTCGGCGGGGCGATCGCCCTGTCCTGCCCCTCACCACAGATCACCGGCCGGGTACTCGTCTCGCCCGCCGGTCTCGCGCGCCTGGCCGTCACACCCTCGGTCCTGGCCGCTACCGTGCCCTGGCTGGCCCGGCCGACCACGACGCGAACCCGGCGACTCCTGCGTCACATGGTGGCTCCCGGTCATCAGGTGCCCGACGAACTCACCGAGTGGATGACGCTGGTCGCGCGCTGCTGTCGCAGCAGTCTCGCCCCCATGCCCTTGCCGCCGGAAACGCTGGCGGCCCGCCGGACGTCGACGACTCTGGTGGCCACCGGCCGTCACGATGTGTTCCTGCCGCCGAACCGGATCGGCCCCGCGACCCGTCATCGTCTCGGAATCGGCCTGCGAGTGCTGGACGGCGCCGGCCACCTGGTCCTCGACGAACAACCCGGCGCTGTTGTGGACCTGGTCGACGAAGTCATCGGCGCACTCTGATCGGCGCCGGCCTTCCGATCGCCGGCCGCGTTCGGTCGTGCCGACGGGGGATCGTCAGTCGGTGGTCCCGGTGTAGCCGATGATCGTGGTGCGCGCGGTGTTCCATGCGGGAGAGGCGGCGTCGGCGAACTCACCGTGCTCGGTGTCGCGCAGGATGCGCAGGTCGGCGCTGCCGCCGGCGCGAGTCACGGCGTCGATGTAGCGGTGGCTCTGCAGCGGTGCCACGACTCGGTCGTGCTCCCCGTGCAGTGCGGTGATCCGGGTGTCGCGCGCCGGGAGGTGATGGATGGGGGAGGCGCTGCGATATCTGTCGGGAACTTGGGCGGGTGTGCCGCCGAGGAGTTTCGGCACGAACGGGTCGCGGCCCTCGGTCACGGCCAGATCCAAGTCGAGTACCGCGGCCATGAGGGTGAGGCTGCGAATGCGGATCGCGGGATGTCTCGGCGGTTCGGCTGAACGGTGTCCGGCGGCCCAGGCGGCGAGATGGCCGCCGGCCGAGTGCCCGGCGAGGTGCACTCGTTGCAGGTCGAGCAGGTCACCGATGCGTGGGGCGACGACATCGGCCAGCGCGTCGACGGCGGCGTCGACATCGGTGAGTGTGATCGGCCATCCGCCGCCGCCGTTCACCCGCCGATACTCGATGTTCCACACCGCCACCCCATCGCCTGCCAGTGCGCGGGCGTGCGCGTCGAACTGCGCGAGGGTCCGGTTCTGCGCCCAACCGCCGCCGTGGATCAGAACCACCACGGGCAGACGGGTATTCGATGTCGGTGGCAGATAGAGGTCGCCGAAGGTTTCCGACGAATCCCCATAGGTGATGCGGATCGGGGTGTGTGGAATCGCCGCGGTCCGCGCGGCGATCGTCTCGGCGGGCTCGGACAGTTCGGTGGCGCGAAATCCGAGGCCGAGGGTGAACACCGCGAGTGCGGCGACAGCGACGAGACGACGCTTCCTGCCACGTATCACCGGCGGACCTCGCTCCCTGATCACGTCTGGACCCGCACCGTACCGTCACCGCGAGCGTGCCTCACCACCATCCGAGCACAGGTTGCAGCGCCCGTCCGAGTGGTCCGGCCAGGGATCGAGAGTAGCTCGCGGTGAGGTGGTGTTCGTCGTGATAGATCAGGATGTTGCCTTCCGCTACCGCGCACAGGGTGGGTTCGCAGACCGCGTCGGTCATGTCGATCGGGAAGACGTTGGGAAACGCCGAGGCCGGTGCCAGACCGGGGTTGACCGGGGCGAGCGCGTCCTCGCGCCGCATGCCGCAGCTGATCCGGTTCCCGCCACCGGCCAAGCAGTCGGTGGCCTTGTATCGGATGGTGCCGCGTCGCAGCCACGGCGTGTCGCGGATGGCGATCACATTGAGGCCGCGGTCGGACAGCTCCGACCAGACGGCGAGGTAGTCGGCGGGAGTCTCGTCGCCGCCTTCGTCGCGGGGACGGGTGCCGGTGGTGAACACCCAGTCGGGACGGTCGACGTCGAGGCGCTCGATCACCTCGGCCGACCAGTTGCGGCAGTCCGGGATGGGCTCGCCCTTGTACGCGGCGTCCTGGGCAAGGGTGAGCGGGCAGCCCATTTTCAAGTACACCTGGATGCGGAACGGGTATTCGGTGGCGAGCACCTCGAGCGCGGGCAGCCAGTGCTCGGCATGGGAGCTGCCGACCAGGGCCAGAGTCCGACCGGCATCCGGGTCGCCATAGGTGCAGGTGACCACGTCACGAGTGTTCCAGTCCGCGATACACCCGTCCGCCGTGGGCGGGGGGACCTCGGTCGGCGCTTCGAACACCGAGGGTCGCATCGGCTCGTCGGGGGTCGCCGCGCCCGAGGCCAACGCCTCCGCACCGGGGTACTTCGTCGGGTCGAGCTGTCCCGCCGCGACCGGCGGGCTGACGCGGATGACAGCGAACTGCCAGCCGCCGGTGACAGTGATGGTCGCCACCAGTACCACCGCGACGGCGGAGGCGACCAGGTGCCGTGACCGGGTGGGCCCGACCTCGACGCGCGCCGAGCGCTGCCGCAGTGGCTCTTCGATCCAGCGATGTGTCATCCAGGCCAGCGCCACCGACAGTCCGATCACTCCGGTGCCGCCGACGAGCCCGGCGTGGGTGTTGCCGCGTTCGGCGAGGAAGAAGATCAGGATCGGCCAGTGCCACAGATACAGGGGATAGGCGATATCGCCGAGCCTGCGCATGGCCGGATGAGCCAGCAGCCGATTCGGTAGCGGCCAATCGGCGAACCGCAGACGCGACGCCGAGAGGATCACGGCGGCCGCCGCGCACACCGGGAGCAGGGCCGCGGGTCCGGGGAATCGGTTGGCGCCGTCGACGATCAGCCACCCGCACAGCACGACACCCAGCACGCCGAGCACCGAGAGCGCGACGCGCAGTCGCCGCCACGGCACCAGCGACGGTGCGACGAGGGCGAGCCCGGCGCCGACCAACAACTCCCACCCGCGGGCGAAGCTGTCGTAGTAGTTCCATCCCTGATGCGTGGCGGCGCCGTAGGCGGCGTAACCGAACGAGGCCACCGACAGCGCGACCACGAGCACGCCGGCGGCCGCGCGAATCCGATCCGGTCGGGAGAGCCGGGTACACACCCAGCCGGTAGTCGCGATCGCCAGCAGCGCGACCAGGTAGAACTGCCCCTGCACCGACATCGACCACAAATGCTGCAGCGGACTGACCGAAGGGTCGGCGGCCAGGTAGTCCGACCACGTCAGGGCGAGCTGCCAGTTCTGGAAGTAGAACAGCGACGCCAGCACTTGCGCCGCCGCTGTCGACCATTGCGTATACGGCGATAGCAGCACGGTCGCCACGACGACCGCCGCCAACACGACCGTCATGGCGGGGACGAGACGCCGCAGCGTGCGGCGCACCACCGACCACGCCCAGAACGGTTGCGCGGACTCCGCCCGACGCAGCAGCAAGCCCGTGAAGAAGAACCCCGACAGCACCAGGAAGACGTCTACCCCACCGGAAACACGACCGAACCACACATGAAAGACCACGACCAGCGCGATCGCGAGCCCCCGCAATCCGTCCAGATCGGAGCGATACTCCGACCCGAGACCAACGCTGGTCGCGGTGGTGGATCGCGGATGCCCACTCGCGGGCATCGAAGCGGTATCGACACCGGTCACAGCCCGAAACACCACCTTGGCGCGCTCACTTCGGGTATAGGCGAGCCGGTATCCCGGAGAACGGACGATGACCACGACATGACGACTCTCCTATCACGGTCGAATCCATCAGGTCCATTCGTCGGCGCTGCGCGACAACGAGTTACGCCATAGCGACGTCGATATTCGCCGCGATATTCGCCGTGATCGCGGTGGCGTGGCCGGCCAGGTCCGCCGAGATCTGGGCGGGATCGCTCATGTCGCCGACGTTGATACCGCTGACGGTGACTTCCACGATGAGATTGCTGATCAAGATGTCGGTCTCGACCGTCCCGGTGACAGTTCCGGGTAGCAGCCAGGTCGGACGGGTGTTCTGGGTGACGGTGTACGCGGCGTCGCCGATCCCGGTTGTCTGTGTCGACCCGGGCGGTCGGCGCCGGTCGAATGTTCGCTTCGCCTCGCCGACGGGATCGGAGACCACCTCATCGGCGACGAACACCGTGTACGTCACCCGTAGGTCGCGGCTGGTCCGACGCACCGTCGCCGCATCGAGAGCAGGCACACGGCCGCTGTTTCCGTTGAAGATCTCCCAGCACCGCACGTGCAGTGCGGTGTCGAGGCGCTCGACGTCGTCTGTTTCCATGTCGTCGTCCGGCTCCAGCAAGTCGCCGGCGAAGTGGGCGATCTCGGCACGAGCGGGGGCGAGTGCGCGCGCACACTCGGTCGGGACTTTGTCGAATCGTGGCTGCGCGAGCGCGGTGCCCGGGAGTGTGCAGGCGACGAGCGACAGCACCACAGCACCGAATATCGCGGCGCTCCCGACTCGACCGAAGACTCGTTGCGGTGGTGTGCCGTTGGTCAACCGTTCCTCCTAAGCTGTTGTCCCGGAATGTGACACCAGGCGATCTCATGGACCCCCGGCGCCCGGGTGCGGGGTCATTGTTGTCGGAGGACTCGGTGGGCCGCGTGGTGGCCGGTGGGTTGTGCTTCGGCCACACCGCGGATCGCCGCTTCCACCGCGCCCAGGCGGTCGGCCAGGAGGCCGAGGCCGCCGACGGCACGGAGGAGGGGATCGTCTTCGCTGCCGCCGAGCGCTCGGTCGCGCACGTAGGCGGATTTGATGTCGGCCCAGCGGGCGGCTTGGGTGGGAGTCGTCCGGTTTCGGAGTTCGGCCAGTTTGAGGAGGTTGGCTTCGGCGTTGGCGGCGAGGGTTTGGGCTTCGCCGCGGTAGTGGTCGTCGATCAAAGTTTCGAGTTCGGTGTCGTTCATGACCGCGACGATGCGGCCGACGAGGCCGTTCATGTCGCGGTAGGAACCCTGGAGTTGGAAGGGGGGTTCGGTGCGGGCGCTGTCGGTGGTGGCGGCCGAGGCGATGTAGGCCTGGTTGACCGACAGGACGACGTCGCGCACGTGGAGCAGTTTGCCCAGCACCGAGGTGATGTCGGACAGTTCGGCGGGGGAGTAGGGATGGGCGAGCTGATCGGTCTGCACCGTGTCGTCGCCGGCGGCCAGGCGCAGGAGTAGTTCCAGGTCGGACCGTTCGCGCGAGGACAGCGGGGCGAGAACGGGATTGGTGGTCAGGGCGTTCTCGACATAGCTGAGCGCGAACAGGTCGTCGCGGCCGGACAGGACGTCACCGAGGTTCCAGACGTCGGCCCGGTTGGCGAGCATGTCCGGGATGCGAAAGCGTTTACCCTGTTCGGTGTAGGGATTACCGGCCATGCACACCGCGAACCTCTTGCCGCGCAGGTCATAGGTGCGGGTCTGGTCTTCCCAGACGCCTTCGATGCGGCGTTGCGCATCGCACAGCGAGATGAACTTCTGCAGGAGTTCGGGGGAGGTGTGCTGGATGTCGTCGAGGTAGAGCAACGCGTTGTTGCCGAGTTCGAGGGCGAAGTTGATCTTCTCGACCTCGCGGCGGGCGGTGGCATTCGGCGCGGCGGCCGGGTCGAGGGAGTGCACGGCGTTGCCGAGTGCGGGCCCGTCGACCTTGACGAAGATCAGGCCGAGCCGGGCCGCCACGTATTCCATCAGCGTGGTCTTGCCGTAGCCCGGCGGCGAGATCAGCAGCAGCAGACCGGACTGGACCGTCCCGCTCGCTTCGCCGGGGGTGCCGAGTTGGCGGGCGAGGTTGTCGCCGATCAACGGCAGATAGACCTCGTCGAGCAGGCGGTTGCGGACGAATCCGCTCATCACGGCCGGTTTGTAGTCGTCGAGACGCAACCGTTCCCGCTGCGCGGCGAGCAATTCGTTGCGCCGGTTCAGGTGCGCGCGAAACGCCGGGACCGTGTCGGTGCGGAAGCGGTGCCCGCGCGCGGTCAGCTCGGCCAGCCGCACCGGCAATACCTGTCCGGTGATGCTGGGATGATCGCCCAGTAGTCCGTCGACCGTGGTGGCGAGTTCGGCGTCGCAGTCGTAGCGGGTGGTCTGTTCACCGCCGAGTTCGATCGCGACGGCTTCGGCGAGATGCTCGAAATGGTCGGCCTCGCCGTCACTTTCGGCGAACGACCGCAACCAGGTGGTGGCGAGGTGATGGCGGCGCGGCAAGTCGGTCTCGAGAGTCCGCATGTCGCGCTGGAAGTCGGCGTAGGCGCTGGGCTGGGCCGCATCGAGGTGACGTCGGAACCCCGCTACGAGTCTGCGAGCCCCCACCGAGGTGGCGAACCCCTCGGTGGGCTCGGCGATCTCATGGAAAAGGTAGGTCGCCGCCAGTCGCGGGTCGACCTCGGGCAACCCGAAACGATCGACGAATCCGCCGATCGCGCCGGTGATCTCATCGACCACGCCGGCCCGTGCGCCAGGATCGGCGAAGAGCTCGGCGGCACGGGCAGTCGAGGTGATGCGCGTGGTCCAGCGTGCGCGCGTCGCGAGATCGTGGGGTTGCCAATCGGCCGCGCCGAACTGCCACCACAGCTGTGCCGCGGCCCGGTCGACCGGCCGGAAGCGCAACAACCCCGCGACGGAGCGCAATGCGAGCAGCGCGCGCAGGATCCTGGTGGCGTCGTGGTCGTGCACGCCGAGCTGGTACCCCTCGTCGTAGCGTTGCCGCGCCGCCTCTCGCACCACGGCGTCGAGTGTCCCGGATGTCGAGGCCTCGTGCAGGCTCGCGATTCCGGCCGGCGCTCCCTCCACGTCGGCCAGAATCGAGGTCGCCAGGAATTCGGCCCGATACATCTGCGCGGTCTCCGACACCAGCAGTTGCGACCACAGTGCCGCGCTGTCCGGCCCGAATTCCGCCGCGGGCAGCGGCGCTCGGTAGTCGGTGCCGTTGATCGCGAACACCGATGACTGCCCGTGCGGGACCAGCGCGAGTTCGGGTTTCGCGGTGGTGACAGCGAAGCGATGCCGCCCGAGCCGGATCGTGTCCCCGCCGTCGCTGTAGAGGTCGCGGCGATCTCGCAGTACCCGTCCGGCTTCCTGGCGGACGGTCTTGATCCGGCCGTCGAGTTCCTCGGCGGTTACCACCTCGCCCGCCGTGCGCAGCTCCGCGACGGTCGTGCGCAATCGCAGGACCATCGGATCGGCGGCGAAGTAGGCGTTCACCTCGTCGAGCGAAGACAGGGCGCCGCTGCGGCGTTCGATGCTCGACAGCATGCGCCGCGCGGAATCGAGCAACCGTCGGGCGCGCTGCGAGCGCTCGTCGAGCAGGTTCTGTTTGCGCGCGGCGAAGGCCTCGTAGATGTCGTCGCGGCTGCTCGCGATCCGCTCGGCGAAATCGTCGAACGCGCCGAACCGGGTCTCGAGACCCTCGATGCTCAGCAGCAGCTTCGCGACATGGTCGTCGCAGGATTGCGGGGTATCGGCCATGGCGAGCGCGCTGGTGACCGCCTGCCCGAGCAAGGCGTATTCGGCGGCGAACTCGGCCCGACCCTCGGCTGCCGCCAGCTCGGTACACCGTGCTCGCACGCTCGCCCCGGCGCGGTTGGCCGCGGCGAGTACCGTGGCGACGCGTTCGAGGATGCCGGTGCGCAGGGTCGCGTCGCCGATGTCGAGGCCGGTGACGACCTCGACGACGGTGTGCAGGCCGTCGGTCTGCTCGGACAACCAGGACTGTATCGGCGCGGCGTCGGCGACGGTGCCGATGGTCGACGCGCGCTCCAACGTCTCCTCGATGGCTTGCGAGTAGTCGTCGAAAGACGCGGGGTCGCTGAGGAATTCCACGCAGGCGTGACTGGCGGCGTCGAGCGCGTTGTCGACCGTCGCCGCCATGGCATCGAGATGGTCGGTGTCGGCATAGCGCAGCTCGCGCAACGTTTCGACCTTGCCCGCCGCACGGCGCAACGCGGTGAGCTCGTCGACCCAGCCCTGCGCTGTGGTGTGACCGCCGCCGGTGCGCACGAGGGTGGCGATCTGTTCGGCGGCCTCGGCGATCGAGGCGGCCGTCTGCGCGGTTCTGGCTTGGACCTTGGCGAACTCGTCGACGACCTGCTCGGACGTGGCCCGCAGCGCGGTCAGCGATTCGGCCAGACCGCCGAATTCGGCGTCGGCGAGCCAATGGTGGTGATCGGCGGTCCGCACGCACGCGGAGATGATCGCTTCGAACACATCGGTGGTGGCTGCCATGTCGGCGACCATGCGGGTGACCGACAGACAGTCCGAGAGTCCGCGCACCAGTTCGGCATTGCCGATGCGGGCGAGCGGGCCGGTGTTCGCGGGCTGCCGTGCCGCGTGGGTGTCGGCGACGAACGGTGTCTGCCACACCTGCATCGTGTGCACGCGCGTGGGTTCCGCCGAGATCGCCCGGAACACCACCATGGTGCCGTCGTCGAACAGCGAGTACCCGTGACAGGTGATCGGGGTGGCGACCTGTTTGCGAATCATGTTGTAGGACAACAGCAGTGTGCGTCCCTCGGCGCGGGCGTGGAACACGTAGAGCACGTCCTCGCCGTTGGCGGCGCGCACGGTGCGCTCGTATTCGAGATCGTCGATCGCGGTGTCGAAGGTCTTGTGGACGCCGGTTTCGAGGTAGTAGCCACCGGGAAAGACGATGCCCTGGTCCTCGGGCAACAGCCGACACGACAGCCCGATCCCGTCGAGCCGCACCACCGTGCGCGTTCTGGTGTTGAAAACCAGGTGTCGCCACGTGGTTTCGTTGTAAGGACGGATCCGCAGCAGGATCAGGGCGCCGACCTCGGCGTAGTGCACGTCGGCGTCGGCCAGGCTCTGCAACGGCTCGACGACCGGTTCGGCGTAGATGCCGGTGCCGGTCTCGGTGTTGTTCTCCACCTTCACGGTGAGGGTGCCGCCGAGGGTTTCGACGAACACCTTGCCCAGGATCGACAGATGCGGATGGCGGCCCGAGACCTGGTCGTCGCGGGTCGTCTCGGTCCAGGCGAACTCGTGGGCCGGCGGGAACACGTGGTCGCGTTCGCCCTGGCTGTCGAGGTATTCGACCGCGCCGCCGGTGTCGACGCGCCAGCGCAGCACCTTGATGTCGTCGGTGCGTTGGCCCGTCTGGAACACCGCCAGCATGCGTCCGTCGAGCTTGCGCAGCTGGAGCAACCTGGTCTGGGTGTAGTACCGGTACAGCTCGGCGAAGTCGCGCTGGAATCGTGGGTCGTCGAGCAGGCCCGTCGATTCGGCGGCGGTGAAACCGAAGTCGGTGTCCTCGCGCTGGAATCGGTGCGCCGCGAACACGTCGTCGATCTCGGTCCGGGGTTTGAGTCCGAGGAACACGTTGTAGCCGAACAGCATCCGCCCATCGCCCACCGCCACGATGTCGCGGGGGACACAGTTGTGTTCGGTCCTGATGTGTTCGGTTCCGACCAGCGCCAGCTCGATGCCGCCGAAGTCGGCGATGCGGCGGTCGTTGAGTTCCTCACAGCGCCTGGCCAATTCGCTCGCCTGCTCGTGCAGGCGAGTGCGCAGCACCTCGTAGGTGCCGCCGTCGAGGGCGGCACCCGCGGTCGGGACCGACGTGTCGGCCCCGACCGCGGTGTCCTGGTGCCGCGTGTGCGGCGCGCTCACTTGTCCAGCAGGAGGTCGAGCGCGGCGGCCTCGTCGGCGGAGCCCTTACCGGAACCGTTGCGCGCCAACAGGGAGCCGACGACGGCCGTGGCCGCGGTGCCGGTGTCGGAATGCAGCAGCCGATCCAGGCCCTTGCCCAGGCCGATCGAACCGACGAGCTTGTCCAGGAACATGGACTCCCCGCCGACGATGTCGATCTTGGCGTTGTTCAGGCCGACGGACAACACATCCGCCTGAGCCTGCGCCACGTCGCGGTGGGCCTGCACCGTCGCCAGCTCAACTTCCTTCTGCAGTTCCAGCCGCAGTCGGAATTCCTCGTGCTCGCGGGTCGCGTCGTCGAGAACGGCCATGGCAGCGGCCTTCTCGTGAAGGCCTTCGGCCTCGCCCTTGAGCTTGTCGCGCACCCCATCGGCCTCGACGGTGTTGCGCTCGCGCAGCACCGCGGCCTCGGCCCGGCCCACCTTCTCGATCGCGTCGGCGTCGCGTTCGCGCACCTGTGCCTGGGCCAGACCTTGTGCGGCGGCTTCGGCCTGGGTGGCTTCGGCGAGCCGGATCTTGGCCTTGGCCTGCAGCTCCGAGGCGGCGACTTCGGCTTCGGCGAGCGTCAAGGATTCCTTGGCCCGGAACTTCGCCGCGGCTTCGGCGGCTTCGGCGGCCTTGATGTCTTTGACCAGGTGTTCCTGCGCGTCCGCCTCGGCCCGGATGATGATCGACTGGCGCTCGCGCTCGGCGGCTTCCACCGAGCGCAGCCCCTTGATCTTCTCCTCCTGCTCGGCGACGGTCCGGTCGACCGCGACCCGCTCGCGCACCACCTCGGCGACCGTGCGCCGTTCGATCTCGAGTTCGCGCTCGTTGCCGATCTGCGCCAGCGACACCGCGCGGTCACGATCGACCACCTCGAGCTGACGATCCTTCTCGATCCGCTCGGACTCGATGGCGATCACCCGTTCACGGTTCTTCTCCGCGACGGCGATCTCGCGATCCTTGTTCTGGGACTGGATGCCGAGCGCTTCGTCGGTCCGCATCGCGGCGGCATGGGCCTTGAGTCGTTCCTCGGCCTGCACCCGCAGAATCTCGGCATCCTCACGCGCACGCAAGGTTTCGACCTCGCGTCGCTGGCGGTTCTCGGCGTCGGCCTGCTGGCGCTCCAACTCGAGAACGGCTCCGCGCGCCTCCACGTTCTGGCGGGTGATCTCCTTTTCCTCGTGCCGGCGGAACTCGTTGGTGCGCACGTGCTCGATCGCGGTGAGTTCGGTGATCTTGCGAATGCCCTGGGCGTCGAGGATGTTCTGGCTGTCGAGCTGGATCAGCGGGGTCTGCTCGAGATAGTCGATGGCGGCGTCCTCGAGGCTGTAGCCATTGAGGTCGGTACCGATCACCGCCATGATCCGGTCGCGGAACTCGTTGCGCTGGGTGTAGAGGTCGGTGAAGTCCAGGTGCTTGCCGACGGTCTTGAGCGCCTCGGAGAACTTGGCGCTGAACAATTCCTGCAGGGTGGCCTGGTCGCTGGCGCGCACGGTGCCGATGGCCTGGGCGACCTTGATGACGTCCTCGACGGTCTTGTTGACCCGGACGAAGAAGGTGATCCGGATGTCGGCGCGGATATTGTCCCGGCAGATCAATCCGTCGCGCCCCACCCGCGCGACCTCGATGGTCTTCACCGAGATGTCCATGACCTCGGCCTTGTGCAGCACCGGCAGCACGACCGCGCCGGTGAATGTCACATCGACCTTGCGCATCTTCGACACGATCAGCGCGTGCCCCTGGCTGACCTTCTTGAACAGCCGGCTCACCAGGAACAACGCGGCGAGTCCGACGAGTAGCAGCAGCGCGATCAACACGCCGAATCCGATAGCGATGGTGGACATCAGTTCCCCTCCAGTGCGGCCACCCAGAACGCGTCTGTGGCCGGGTCGTATTCGAATACGACAGCGGAATCCCCTCGAACGAGGGGAGCGGCCACGGCATGCAGAGCGCTCTGCCGGACCTGGATAATCGCCGACGATCCGTCGGCGGAGGTGAGTTCGGCCTGACCGAACTCGGTGTCGACGTGGCCGGTGCGCACCACGCACACCCGGCCGATGAAATCTTGTCGCGACAGCCGGGCGTCTTCTCGGAAGAAGCGCCGCAACGGAATCACCACCAGGCGGGTGCCTGCCACGGCCGCGACGACCGCGACGACCAGCACCACGGTGCCCGCGAGGATCGCGACGATCCCGGTGGCACCGGTCGCCCCGACCACGACCGTCCCGATGAGACTGGCGAACCACGACAGCGCGACGACGCCGGTCACCGCGACCGTCACCGGAACCCCACCCAACCCGAGCGCATCCGAACCGCTGATGGCGGAACCGGATTCGGTCCCGTCGAGCATGTCGGTTTCCGCGCCGCCGAACAGCACGAGCAGCCAGAAACCGGCCACGACGAGCAGCGCGAAAGTGAACAGCGCAGTGGGAAAGGTCAGGATCGCGGTGAAGAATTCACCCACGCGGCGGCGAAGTCGTCATCGGCACGTTCGCCGAATGAGAGTCGCCGCATTGATCGAAATGAAACCCCAGAGTGTGCACAGAAATCTCCCCACGCCGAACGAACCCCGAATTCGACGAATTCGAGATGCCGACCAGACTTCCCGGCTCACCTACTCGTAAGGATGCCGTATGAACCCCACGCGCGCAACTCGATTGAACAAGTGGCTACCTGGTGTCTCGTGCGATGAGCAAGGCCGTGAACTCCTCGGCGTAGTCCAGTTGGCGGCGTAGCTTCTCGCAGCTCTGGGTGGCGGTGGTGCGGCAATCCAGGACGATCGCACTCGCGCGCGCACGCTCGTCGGGACCGCTGTCGGCATCGTCGAGGACTTCCAGTGCGTCGAGCAGATCGCGCATCTGGTCGAGGGTGAAGCCGAGGGGCTTCATGCGGCGGACCACCAGCAGGCGCTCGACGTCGTCTTCGGTGTAGAGGCGGAACCCACCCGTGCTGCGCGCCGACGGCGTCACCAAGCCGACCTCGTCGTAGTGGCGAATCGTCTTGATCGACAGTTCTGTTCGCTCGGCGACCTGCCCGATCTGTAGATGCGCGCGAGCGGCGTCCTCGGTCATGTCAGTGCCCGCCCGCCAGGTGTCCGCTCAGTCGGTCGTGACGTTGCTCGGAGGCGGCGTTGAGACCGACGATTTCGACGTTCTTGCCCTTGGACTCGTACTTGGTGGTGATCGCGTCCAGAGTCGCGACGGTCGAGGCATCCCAGATATGCGCACCGGACATATCGATGACGACATTGCGCGGATCGTCGACATAGTCGAACTGGTAGATCAGGTCGTTGCTCGAGGCGAAGAACAGCTCGCCGCGCACCTTGTAGACCCGGGTGTCGAGATCACCGTCGTGATCGATGTCGGCGTCGCCGATCTTGACGACTTCGGTGAAGTGGGCGACGCGGTGGGCGAAGGCGACCATCGCGGTGAGCACGCCGGTGAGCACGCCGTAGGCGAGGTTGTGGGTCGCCACGGTGACGGCGACGGTGACCACCATGACGGTGGTTTCCGCGATCGGCATGCGCCGCAAGGTCTTCGGGGCGATCGAATGCCAGTCCATGGTGCCGACCGAGACCATGGTCATCACCGCGACCAGCGCCGCCATCGGGATCAGCGCGACGATGTCGCCGAGCCCGACGACCAGGATCAGCAAGAACACTCCGGCCAGGAAGGTCGAGATCCGGGTGCGGGCACCGGAGGCCTTCACGTTGATCATGGTCTGGCCGATCATCGCGCACCCACCCATGCCGCCGAAGAAGCCTGTGACGATGTTGGCCACGCCTTGGCCCCAGCCCTCTCGGGTCTTGTCCGAGTGGGTGTCGGTGATGTCGTCGACCAGTTTGGCCGTCATCAACGATTCGAGCAGGCCGACCAGGGCCATCGCCAGTGCGTAGGGCGCGATGATGCGCAGGGTCTCGAGGGTGAACGGGACGTCGGGGATCAGCCAGCTCGGCAGGCTCGACGGCAACTCGCCCTCGTCGCCCACGTTCGGCACGTTCAGCGAGAACACAATGGTGGCGGCGGTCAGCAGCACGATGGCCACCAGCGGCGCCGGGACCACGGTCGACAACTTGGGCAGCAACACCATGATCACGATGCCGATCGCGACCATCGGATACACCAGCCACGGCACCCCGATCAGGTGCGGAATCTGCGCGGTGAAGATCAAGATGGCCAGCGCGTTGACGAAGCCGACCATCACGCTGCGTGGGATGAATCGCATGAGCCGCGCGACACCGATCACACTGAGCACGATCTGGAGCACGCCGGCGAGCAGGACCGTGGCGATCAGGTAGTCCAGGCCGTAATCCCTGACCACCGGTGCGATCACCAGGGCGACAGCGCCGGTCGCGGCCGAGATCATGGCCCGTCGGCCACCGACGATAGAGATCGTCACCGCCATGGTGAACGAGGCGAACAAGCCGACCCGCGGATCGACCCCGGCGATGATGGAGAAGGAGATCGCCTCCGGAATCAACGCGAGCGCGACCACCAAGCCGGCCAGTATCTCGATCCGCAACCGCTTCGGACTCCGCAGGGCGGCCAGCACCGACCCCTCGGTGTGTCTGGTGGCGGGCGCAGTTGACCCCATCGGAATACCCCAATCATGGTGCGCGCATGACGATCTCGGGAGATCGCCGCGCCGGGAAGAGATCAGTGGTTGCGAGCGGTGGCGGCTTCGGCCATCCCCGTGACAGCAGGGGACGTCGGGTCGGCCAACACTCAGCGACGAAACTCTACCCTCCGGTGAGGGTAGAGTTGCAACCTGGGAGGGCGGGCTGTGACGTAGGACTCGCGGCGTGTTCGTCGGGGAGTTCGGCGAGAGGGTCCACAGGCCGTGATCGACGCGGCGGTCCAGCATGGGGGATTGGCCGTACCGACTGATCGGGCGAGCGGGTCATCCCGGAATTCGCCCTGTCCTCGCCGTACGCATTTCGGCCGTAAACAGAACAGTCCCCGGTAGTCTCCATCGAATCCAAGAGCTCAGTCGTCGCTGACGACTCCGGTATTCGACTGGCTTGCCGGGGGCTTAGCCGGATCCTGAAACGACGTCACTACAGTCGGCGAACGTCTTCGTCGGCAGTGCGGCTCATTCCGGTGTTCCGGTATCTCTCCAGTCTTCTCCTGATTTTCTCGATGTCAATACTTTGGTGCCACTGAATTGGGGCGACATTGTCGGCGTTATCGAGACGGTTCATCGCATTGTGTGAATCCGCCCTTCGGAGGACAGTGGATGTGTCCGGTGGCGCCCACCGGGGCGCCGCCCTTGCTGAAAGTAGGAGGTGGCCCGTGTACGCACGTTCCAGCACATTTGCGGCCCAGCGGTCGTCGATCGACCGCGGTATCGCATACCTCCACAATGCCGTGATGCCCAATATGTCGGACATATTCGGGTGGGTCGGCATGTCGCTGATGGTGGACAGGGCGTCAGGCCGATGTATCGCCACCACAGCCTGGGAATCCGAGGACGCGCTGCACGACAGCAGGATGCGCGTGCGGTCGATGCGTGATGGTCTGGCCGAGGCATTGAGCGGCACGGTCGACACGGTCGAGGAATGGGAAGTCGCGGTCATGCACCGCGATCATCTCGCCGGTGCCAGTGCCTGCACCCGGTGCACCTGGGTCCGAGTCGACCCGGCCGGAATCGACCAGGTGATCGAGACGTTCAGATCCGGCCTGCTGCCCGAACTGGAGAAGATAGAAGGATTCCGCAGCGCCAGCCTGTTCGTCGACCGGGAAACCGGACGCGGGGTGGGATCGACCGTCTGGGCGAGCCGAGAGGAACTGGACAACAGTCGCTCCCAGGTGGATCGGATGCGGGCCGAGGTCACCCGCGCCATGGGAGCCGACGTTCTCGAGGTGGCGGAATTCCGGCTCGGCTTCGCCCATCTGCGCGTTCCCGAGCTGGTCTGACCGGTGGATCCCCGGGATCGCTCCCGGGGATCCACCGGCTCAGAGTTCGACCATGGCGTGGTCGGCGATCGCGGCGCTCAGCACCCGCAGGTGGTCGTCGGCCGCGCCGAAGGTCTGGTCGATCGCGGTCAAGCGGGCGAAGTAGTGACCGACCGGATACTCGGCGGTCATCCCGATGCCGCCGTGCATCTGAACGGCTTCCTTGCCGATGTGATCGCCGGACCGGCCGATCTGCAGCTTCGCCCTCGACGCCACCGTCGAGTCGAAACGGCCGTCGGCCAGGCAGGCCGTCGCGTACAGCGCCATGCTGCGTGCCGCCTCCAGCGAGACGTACATGTCGGCGGCGCGCTGGGTGAGCGTCTGGAACTTCGACAGCGTCACCCCGAATTGCTTGCGGGTCCGCAGGTAGTCGGTGGTCAGTCGGAGCGATTCCTCCATCGCGCCCACCGCCTCGGCACACAGCGCGGCCTGTGCCGAGATGATCGCCCGTTCGATGTGTGCCGAGGCGTCGGTGGCGTCACCGAGCACTTCGGCTGCGGCATCGGTGAATTCGAGCTGGGCTGCGCGCCCGCCGTCGTGGGTCCGATACGACCGCCTCGTCAGGCCCGCGGCGGTGGCGTCGACGAGGAAGAGGCCGGTGCCGCCGTTCGGAAGCGTCGCGCTGACCACGAACCGATCGGCGCAATCGCCGTGCGGCACCGGATTCTTGGTCCCACTGATCGACCACGAATCACCTTGCTGCACAGCAGTTGTCGTGATCGCGGCGGCCGGCCAGCGCAGACCGGGTTCGTTGTGCGCGAACGCCGACAACACCGCGCCTTCGGCCACCCGCGACAACACCGTCTTACGCTGCTGCGGTGTACCCACCTCGGCGATCAGCCCGCCCGGCACCAGCACACAATCCAGGATCGGTTCCGGTGCCAGCCGTCGGCCGACTTCGGCCATGACCGCCATCGTCTCCACCGGCCCGGCTCCCATGCCGCCGTCTTCCTCGGCGAAGGACAGGCCGAGCAGGCCGATTTCGGCCAGCTTGCCCCACACGTCCGGACTCCAGCCGAGTTCGGTGTCGACCACGGCGCGGCGCTTTTTTGGGTCGTAGCTGCGGGAGAGCAGTTCACGGGTGGTGTCGCGCAGCAGTAGCTGCTCTTGGTCGAGTTCGAAATCCATGGCGATGACTCACAATCTGCGTTCAGAGGCCGAGGATCGTCGAGGAGATGATGCTGCGCTGCACCTCGCTGGATCCGCCGTAGATGGATGTCTTGCGGTAGTTGAGGTAGGTGGCGGTGCTGCGCTGTGCCCACAACGGGCTGGCGATCTGTGTCCCCGCCGCGTCGGGCAGGGAATCCGGCCCGGCGATATCGACCAGGATTTGGGTCGCCGCCTGCTGTAGTTCGGTGCCACGCAGCTTCAGCACCGACGACGCCGGACTCGGCTTGTCGTCCACCGAACCCGCCACGACCCGCAATTGCGTGAGTTCCAATGCCAGCAGGGCGTTTTCGATCTCGGCGAACCGCGCGGCGAAGAGCGGGTCCGCCAGCAGAGTGTCGTGGCCAATCTTCGTGCGCGCCGCGCGCTCCTTGGCCAACGCGAGCATCACTTTGGTCCGGCCGACCGCGGTGATGCCGGTGCGCTCGTTGCCGAGCAGGAACTTCGCGTAGGACCAGCCCTGATTCTCCGCACCGACCAACTGATCCGCGGGCACCCGGACGTTCTCGAAGAACACCTCGTTCACCTCGAAGCCGCCGTCGATCAATTCGATCGGTCGCACCGTGGTGCCGGGGGACTTCATGTCGATGAGCAGAAACGAGATGCCCGCCTGCTTCTTCGGTGCGTTCGGGTCGGTGCGGACCAGGCAGAAAATCCAATCCGCGTACTGGCCCAGCGTCGTCCAGGTCTTCTGCCCGTTCACGACGTAGCTGTCACCGTCGCGCACCGCCGTGGTGCGCAGCGAAGCCAGGTCCGACCCGGCCTCCGGCTCGGAAAAGCCCTGGCACCACCAGATGTCGAGATTCGCTGTGGGAGGAAGGAAACGCTGCTTGAGTTCCTGTGACCCGAATGTCGCGATCACCGGGCCGACCATGTTCACGTTGAACGTCAGCGGTTCCTGAACCGATGCGAGCTGCATCTCGTCGTGCCAGATATGGCGCTGAGTCGGCGTCCAATCCTGGCCACCCCACTCCACCGGCCAGTTCGGTGTCGCGAGCCCGTGGGCGTTGAGTATGCGCTGGCTCTGCACGATCTCGTCGCGGCTGAGTTCCACGCCCTGACGCAGCTTCTCGCGGAACTCGGCGGGGATCTGCGTCCGGTAGAACTCCCGCAGCTTGTCGCGGAAGGCGACTTCGTCTTCGGTCAATGCCAGTTTCATTGTCAGACAACCTCGAACAATCCGGCGGCGCCCATGCCGCCGCCGACGCACATCGTGATCACGACGTAGCGCACGCCGCGCCGTTTGCCCTCGATCAGCGCGTGACCGACCAGTCGCGCACCGGTCATGCCGTACGGATGGCCCACCGAGATGCCACCGCCGTCGACGTTGAGACGGTCGGGATCGATCCCGAGTTCGTCGCGGCAGTACACGGCCTGCGAGGCGAAGGCCTCGTTGAGCTCCCACAAGCCGATGTCGTCGACTGTGAGGTCGTGTGTCTTCAGCAGCTTCGGGATCGCGAACACCGGACCGATACCCATCTCGTCGGGCCCGCAGCCGGCCACCGCGATGCCGCGGTACACGCCCAACGGCGTCAGGCCGCGTCGCCGCGCCTCCGCGGCTTCCATCAGCACCGATGCCGAGGCACCGTCGGAGAGCTGGGAAGCGTTGCCCGCGGTCACGGTCGAGTGTGCCGTCACCTGACCGTCGGGCAGTACCGTCCTGAGTCCGGCGAGGCTCTCGAGGGTCGTCGAGGCGCGGTTTCCCTCGTCCCGGGTCAATGTCACCTCTTCGGTTCGCACCTCGCCGGTCTGCTTGTCGGTGACCGTCTTGGTGGTCGGCAGCGCCACGATCTCCTGATCGAAGCGCCCGGCCTCCTGCGCGGCCGCGGTGCGCTGCTGGGACAGCAGCGCGAACTCGTCCTGGCGGTCCCTGCTGACGCCGTAGCGTTGCGCGACGATCTCTGCGGTGTGCAGCATCGGCAGGTAGATCGCGGGCTTGTGCTCGACCAGCCACGGATCCGCGGCGCGGAAGCTGTTCTGATGATCGTTCTGCACCAACGAGATCGATTCCACGCCGCCGCCGACCGTGATGTTCATGCCGTCGGAGACGATCTGCTTGGCCGCGGTGGCGATCGCCATCAACCCCGACGAGCACTGCCGGTCGATCGTCATGCCCGACACCGTTTCCGGCAATCCGGCGCGGATCACGGCCTGCCGGGCGACGTTGCCGCCGGTGGACCCCTGCTGCAGGGCGCAACCCAGGATCACATCCTCGACTTCTCCGCCCTCGAGTCCGGCCCGCCGCACGGCATGCGAAATCGCGTGCGCCGCGAGGGCCTGGCCCTGGGTGTCGTTGAACGCACCTCGGTAAGCCTTGCCGATCGGCGTGCGTGCCGTCGAGACGATGACTGCTTCTCTCACTTCAGAACTCAGCTTTCTTCAGATCTGGTGGTATCAGGGCTGGAGCACGAAACCGTCAGTCCTTCGGCCCGCCGGCCACATAGATCACCTGTCCGGACACGAAGCCGGCGCCCTCGCTCGCGAGGAACGACGCGGTGTGCGCGATGTCGTCGGGCTGTCCGACGCGGTTGACGGGGATCTGGGCGGCGGCCATCGCCTTGAAATCGTCGAAGTCGGCCCCGACCCGCTCGGCGGTCGCCGCGGTCATCTCCGTCTCGATGAACCCCGGTGCGATGGCATTGGCCGTCACCCCGAACTTGCCGAGTTCGAAAGCCAGGGTCTTGGTGAAGCCCTGCATGCCCGCCTTGGCGGCCGCGTAGTTGACCTGTCCGCGATTGCCCAGCGCCGAGGTGCTCGACAGATTGACGATGCGCCCGAATCCGGCTTCGCGCATGAAGCCCTGCACCGCGCGTGACATCAGGAAAGCGCCGCGCAGGTGCACGGCCATGACCGCGTCCCAGTCCTCGACGGGCATCTTGAACAGGAGATTGTCGCGGGTGATGCCGGCGTTGTTGATCAGTACGGTCGGCGATCCCAGCTCCGCGGTGACCCGCTCCACGGCCGCGGACACCGAAGCCTCGTCGGAGACGTCAGCGCCGACGGCGAGGGCCTGACCGCCGGCAGCGGTGATCGCCTCGACCGTCGCCGTGCACGCCGCCTCGTCCAGATCGAGGACGGCGACGGCGAGTCCGTCGGCGGCCAGGCGCTTGGCCACGGCGGCGCCGATCCCGCGCGCGGCGCCGGTCACGATGGCTGTTCGCTGGTTGTTGGTCATTCGAGGTTCCTCCACGGTGTCGTTCGGTTCTCAGATGCCGGCTTCGTCGGCGATGTCGCCGGCCTTGTCGATGAGGGCGTTGATGGTCTCCACGGTGGGAGTGCCTGCCTCGGCCTTGTTCTGCGGTTCGTCGATGGCCCGTCGCATCACGCCCTCGGCGATGACGGCGACCTTCCACAGCCCCAGCGCGTGCCAGAACTTCAGGGCGTCCGGATCACGCCCGGTCTCGTCGAGATACACCTGGGCGAGTTCGCGGCGATCGGGGAATCCGTCGAGTGCCGACGCGGCGAACAGGCCGCCGGGGTTCTCACCTGCCTCCGGCCAATAGGCCAGCAGAGATCCCATGTCGGCCAGCGGATCTCCCAATGTCGACAACTCCCAGTCCAGCGCTGCGACGACCTCGCCGTTGCGGTGGGAGGTGATGACGTTGCGCAGGTGGAAGTCACCGTGCACGAGGGTGGTTTCGCGCTGTTGCGGGGTGGCCGCGACGAGACGTCGGGTGAGGTCGTCCAGGGCGGGCAGTTCCCGTGTCTTCGACAGTTCCCACTGCCCGCTCCACCGTTTGAGCTGTCGCCCCGCGTAGGGCTTGTGGCCGGCGAGGTCGTGCAACCCGACGTCGGTCAGGTCGATGGCGTGAATGGTGGCCAGGGTCTTCACCAGGGAAAGGCCGATTTCGCGGCGACGCTGCGGGGTCAGCGATTGCGCGATCGGCATCCGGTCGACCACCTGGCCGTCGACGAATTCCATCAGCACCACCGGCGCGTCACTCACGGCCGGGCTCTGCGTCACCCCGAGAACCTTCGGCGTCGGAACGTCGGTGCCCGCGAGCGCCGACATGATCCTGGCCTCGCGCACCACGTCGTGCGCGGAGCTCAGCAGCTTGCCGAGCGGTGGGCGCCGCAGCACCCATCGGTGGCCGTCCTGGTCGCTCACCAGGTAGGTCAGATTGGATTGGCCGAGCCCGATGCGATCGAAGCTCAACCGGCCGGTGACCGTCAGGCCGAGGGTGTCGAGCCATTCCCGCACCGCCGCGGGGTCGAAGCCTGTGGGCGCGGCTGCTTCGGCGCTAGACACCAACGGGAGCTCCTCGGCGGAAGGTGTGCCCGGTCAGTGGTCCACTCATCTCAGGCCACCGCCACTCGGTGGCCATTGGACGCGAGAGCGTCCTCGTCTCGGTACTTGCGCAGTTCGGCTTTGGCGATCGCCCGCTTGTGCACCTCGTCGGGGCCGTCGGCCAGGCGCAGGGTGCGCAGGTGCGCGTAGGCCATCGCCAGCGGGAAGTCGTCGGTCACACCGGCGCCGCCGTACACCTGGATGGCGCGGTCGACGATCTGCAGGGCGATCTTCGGGGCGGCCACCTTGATCGCGGCGATCTCGGTGCGCGCTTGTTTGTTGCCGACGGTGTCCATCAGGTACGCGGCTTTGAGGGTGAGCAATCGGATCATCTCGATGTCGATCCTGGCCTCGGCGATCCAGTCCTGAATGTTGCTGCGCTCGCTGAGCGGTTCGCCGAAGGTGGTCCGGGACCGGGCACGGCGGCACATCAACTCGAGTGCGCGCTCGGCCATCCCGATCGCTCGCATGCAGTGGTGGATGCGGCCGGGTCCGAGCCGGGCCTGGCTGATCGCGAAGCCTTCGCCCTCGCCCTTCAGCAGATCCGTGGCAGGCACGCGAACGTCGGTGAAGTCGATCTCCGCGTGACCTTCACGGTCTTGGTAGCCGAACACCGGCAGGCCCCGCAGGATGGTCACGCCGGGGGCGTCGATCGCGACGACCATCATCGATTGCTGCCGGTGGGGCGCCGCGGTGGGATCTGTCTTGCCCATCACGATCATCACCTTGCAGTTGCGGTGCAACGCGTTGGAAGCGAACCACTTTCGACCGTTGAGCACGTACTCGTCACCGTCACGCACCATCGACAGCTCGATGTTGGTGGCATCGGAGCTGGCCACGGCGGGCTCGGTCATCGCGAAGGCCGAGGCCATGGTGCCGTCGAGCAGCGGCTCGAGATATTTCTTCTTGTGCTCGGCGGTACCGAACAGCTCGAGCACCTCCATGTTGCCGGTGTCGGGGGCATTGCAGTTGCAGGCCTCGGAGGCGAGGTGGCTGCGGCCCATGATCTCGGCCAGCGGCGCGTATTCGAAGTTGGTCAGACCGGGGCCGCGTCCGGGGTGCGGGTGGAACAGATTCCACAGGCCGCGCCGCTTGGCCTCGGCCTTGAGCTCCTCGAGGATCGGCGGTTGGAAGTGCGGGTCACCGGACTCGAGCATCTGCTGGTCGTACACCGCTTCCGCGGGATAGACGTGCGTGTCCATGAAGTCGAGCAGGTCGGCTCGGTACTTCTCGGCGCGATCCGAGAAATCGAAGAGGGACACCAGTAACTCCTGACGGGTAGCGAGGGAGGGTGGGCGAGCGCTGGTTGCGGGCAACCGTCACGGCGATTCCTCTGGACAAGTGATCGGGATCTCGTTTCCATGTATAGTTGAATTTGACGCCAGATTCAACTACGGGCCCTGTTCGGGCCGAATCGGCTCCACGCACCCCTGTGACCCGCACATATCGAGGGAGACTCATGGCCGACAACACGGCACTTCCGGTAAGCCCCACCACGTTCGAACAGCTCACCGAGCTGCTCGGTAAAGAACTCGGGCCCACCGGCTGGTACGAGGTCACCCAGGAACGGGTGAACGCCTTCGCCGACGCGACCGGTGATCACCAGTGGATCCACACCGACCCGGAGCGCGCTGCGGCCACGGACCTGGGCGGCACCATCGCCCACGGCCTCTTCAGCCTCTCGCTCGGGCCTGCCCTCTCGGCCGAACTGCTCCAATTCTCCGGCTTCGCGCACAGCCTCAACTACGGCTACGACAAAGTGCGGTTTCCCGCCCCCGTGCCGGTGGGCTCCCGGATTCGACTGCGTGTCACGGTGACCGCCGCCGACCGAGTGGCGGGCGGCATCCAGGTGACGGCCAGTCACGCGATGGAGCGTGAAGGCTCGGACAAGCCCGTCGTCGTCGCCGTTTCGGTGGCGAGAGTGGTCGAGCGGTCCTGATCCCACGCCTAGTCAAAACCGAAGGATTCGCCGCATGGCCAATGTTTTCGACCCCGTCCGCCGACGCGCGGACACCGATCCCGACACCGTCGCCGTGCGCGGCGACATCACCGCGTCGGGCGAACGCGCGGTGTGGACCTACGGCCGACTGAGATCCGACTGCCTCGACTACGCCGGTGCGCTGCTGGCAGCTGGACTCCAGGCGGGGGACCGGGTGCTGCTGGTGGCGCCGTCGGTGCCCGAATTCGTTGTCGCGTACATGGGAATTCAGGCCGCGGGCTGCGTCGTCGTCCCGGTCAACACCATGTCCACGCGCCACGAGCTCGAGTACGTTCTCGCCGACGCCGGGTGTTCGCTGGTCATCGTGTGGGACGGCGTCGGCCCGGCGGCGAAAGACGCCGCGTCGGCGCTCGGCACCCCTGTGTGGCCACTGCGCCCCGGCGCTGCGCAAGGCGCTGTCGCGGCACAGGTCCGCGATCGCGATCCGGCCGACACCGCGGCGATCCTCTATACGTCGGGCACGACCGGGCGGCCGAAGGGAGCGCAGCTGACCGTGTCGAACCTGCTGTCGGCGGGGACGATCGGGGCCGCGTGCAGTCGCGGATCGAGCGCCGATCGGACCGGCACCGGCCTGCCGTTGTTCCACGTCTTCGGCCAGGCCTCGGTGATGATGGCGACGTTCAGCTGTGGGGGTTCGCTGTCGCTGCTGTCGCGCTTCGACCCCGCGGCGATGCTGGCGATGGTGCGCGCCGACCAGCTCACCATCATGGCGGGGGTCCCCACGATGTGGAATGCCATGCTGCACGTCTCCGGTGACGTCGACCCGCGCGACTTCGCCCAGCTGCGGGTCGCGGTCTCCGGCGGTGCCTCGCTACCGAGCGAGGTGGCGCGGGCGTTCGAGGCGCGGTTCGGCTGCACCATCCTCGAGGGCTACGGCCTCACCGAGACCACGGCGTTGGGCACCTTCAACGACATCGACCGCGGCGCGAAGACCGGCTACACCGGTGCTGCCGTGCCGCGCACCGAGATCCAGGTGCGTGACAGCGACGGACGGCAGTGCCTGCCCGGGAGGGTCGGCGAGGTGTACATCAAGGGCGCGACGGTGATGAAGGGCTACTGGAATCGACCCGCCGATACCGCTGCCGTACTCGCCGACGACGGGTGGTTCCGTACCGGCGACCTCGGCCAGACCGATGTGGAGGGTGATCTGCGCATCGTCGACCGGGTCAAGGACCTCATCATCCGCGGCGGCTACAACGTCTACCCCGGTGAGGTCGAAGAGGTGCTCTACGCGCACCCCGACATCATCGAAGCCGCCGTGGTCGGCGTACCGCACGATCACTACGGCGAGGAGGTTGCCGCCGTGGTCGCCGTCCGGCCCGGTGCCGAACTCGCGGCCGAACAGGTCGCGAGCTGGGCGCGAGAACGACTCTCCGCCTACAAGATCCCCCGCATCGTACGGTTCGTCGATGCGCTCCCGAAGGGGTCGACGGGCAAGATCCTGAAGCGATCCATCGACCGCGAAGCGTTGCGAAAGGTAGGGCCATGACAACGGCGAACAGGCAGGTCCGGTTGGCGCAGCGGCCGGTCGGCCGTCCCGACGACAACACCTGGAACATCACCTCCGAACCGATCCCGGAACCCGCCGACGGGCAGTTCACCGTTCGGATCGACTACGCCTCGCTCGATCCCGCCATGCGCGGCTGGCTCAACGACGTGCGGTCCTATGTCCCACCGGTGGGTATCGGTGAAGTGATGCGGGCCCATGCCGTCGGCCGGGTGTCTTCGTCGAAGAACGCGGACCATCCGGTGGGGCAGCTGGTGTCCGGGTCGTTCGGCATCACCGAGTACGCGGTATCCGACGGTCGCGATGTGGTGGTCGTGGACGAAACCCTCGCCCCTGCGCCGACCTGGCTGGGGGCGCTCGGGTTCCCCGGCATGACCGCGTATTTCGGACTCCTCGATGTCGGGCGGATGAAGGCCGGTGACACTGTTCTCGTCTCCGGCGCGGCCGGTGCCGTGGGCAGCCTGGTGGGCCAGATCGCGAAGCTCAACGGGTGTCGAGTCGTCGGCATCGCCGGCGGGCCCGACAAATGCGGGTGGCTCACCGGCGAACTCGGCTTCGATGCCGCCATCGACTACAAATCCGAATCCGTCGGTCGCGCACTGCGCAAGCTCGCGCCCGACGGCATCGACATCTACTTCGACAATGTCGGCGGCGAGATCCTGAACTCGGCACTGGCCTGCTTGCGCGAGGGCGCGCGAGTGGTGTTGTGCGGGGCCATCTCCGGCTACAACGCGACCGATCCGCAACCCGGCCCCTCGCGCTACCTGTCGTTGCTGGTCAACCGCGCGTCCATGTCGGGTTTCATCGTGACCGACTACCTCGACCGGTTCCCCGAGGGAATGGCCGCGATGTCGGAGTGGATCCGGCGCGGGCTCGTGGTGACCCGCGAGCAGGTGGCGCCGGGTGGCATCGACGCCTTCGCCAGCACGCTCGGCATGCTCTTCGACGGCGCCAACACCGGCAAGCTGGTGCTGAACATGCACGAGCAGTGACGCTCGTGACGTGACCGGCGCCCGCACGTGACGACGTTGCGGGCGCCGACGCGGGTCAAGCAGCGGTACGACGCACGCGGATGCCGAACCTTTCCGCGAGTTGACGGCGGGTATCGCCCGCGTCGGTGTGCAGTAACCCGGCGATGCCGAGGCGCGCCGCTCCGTCGAGATTCTGTCGCAGGTCGTCGATCATCACCGCCCGAGTCGGTGGTACTCCCAGCTGTTCGCACGCGAGGGAGTAGATCCGTCGAGATGGTTTGCGAATCCCGACCTCCGACGAGATGACGACCCGATCGGCCATGGCGTCGAGATCGAATCCGGCATAGCAGTCGCGCCCGAAGGCGTTGGACACCAACGCAACCGGGTAGCCGGCGGCTCGGACCTCGCTGATCAGTGCCATGGTGTCGGTGTCGGGGACGAGACCCGCCTGCATGCGAGCCACCAGCCCCTCGGCATCGACCGTCGCGCCGTGCGCGCGTAGCCGTTCGGCGAAACCGCGCTCGAAGGCGCCCTCGTCGATCAGCCCGGATTCGTGATCGGACAGCAGCCGCCGCGATGCCTCGTCACGCCCGAGCAGCCGGAGCGGCAGGTTCGGGTCACCGCCGAGGGAGGACCCGAATTCCTCGAATGCCCGCAGGACGCTCGAGGTCATCACGCCGCCGAAATCCACCAGGATCGCGGTGCGGTCCGCCTCGACCGTTGCCGAGGCCGTGCCCATGACACTTTCGCCAGACTCCATACCACTATTAGAGCGTTAGTTGAATCTGACGTCAATATCAAAAATGAGTAGGTAGTACGGTCGGTATGACGAAGCGAGGGGACAATGACGAATATTCCGGACAGGGTCGTCGATGAGCTCGGATCGGCCGTCGTCGAGACGATGCGGTCGGTGCGGTCGCGGATTCCTGGTCCACCCGCGGCGGCGTTGGGCCGCCTGCGGCTCTCGGGCGATGACTTCGGCACATATGCGATCGCCGAGAGGGGCATTCGCGCCGAGCTGTCTCGGCTCGGCCAGCTGCTGCCGGAACGGATCCTGGGAGCTCTCGAGCTGCTGGTCGCCGAACTCTCCGTGCCACGGCTACCGAATATCGCCGCACTGCTGCCCGCGCGGGAGGACGGCGAGTACGTCATGTTCGGCACCATGGCGGGCTCCGGTGAGACAACGACGGCAATTGACAGGCTCGAGGCCTTCCGGCCCGGTGCGCTGGCGTTGGTCGTCGCACTGGCCGCCCGGGTGAGTGAGCATTCCGATGTTGTCGCACAGCTGGATTCGACGGTGGGGTCCGACTCGTCCGTCGCCCGCGACGAGGCCGCCGTGGCCGCAGCCCATGGCGCGGCCTACCTGGCGCTCGCAGTGTCGGTGTCGGTGATCGTGCTGCGGACGTTGGGCGAGGGTGATGACCCGGCAACGGTGATCGGTGCCGGCCTCGTCGCGGCGAGTCCGCTGCTGCGGGCAGCCCCGATGCCCGCCGAATACGATGCCGCGCGCATCGAGAAGATCCGCAACGGGTATCTGTATCCGCGCCATTCGGCAGGCGTCGTGCGGGCCCGCGACCATCGCTTCGCGCTGACCGAGTCGGACTTTCCCGCCGCCACGGACTTCCGCGACAACGGTCTGGTGACCGTAATCCCTGGGGGAGTCGCAGTGCGGACCGGAACCGCCGACGCCATCGTCCATGTGCGGGTCGAGGTCCTCGAAGACCAGCCATTCGAAGTCGACACGATCGGATGGGACGAAGTGGTCGAGGTGGCGTGGACCGCTGCTCGCGGCCTGGCATCGGTACTCGGTACACCGCCGACCGCCGGCGAGGGTGGGTTCGGCTCGCTCGCGGAGCAAACACCCCCGTGGCCGGGGCCCTACCGCGTGCGGGTGCACGCCACCAACCGCGACGACGTCGACGGTCAAGAGTCCTACAAGCTGACCGTGTGGCAGTCGCCGGTCGCCGACACCGTGGTGCACAAGGTGACCGATCGTCTCGGTCACCGCCTGCGAGGCGAAGCCGAACCGCTTGTCGTGGCAGCGCCCGAGGACGCCTACCGCTGGGTGGAGAAGTCGGCGCTGGCCGAGGCCGCAACGATCACCGTGGTCGCTGCACGGAATCCGGACGCGGTCGTTCGCGCCTTCGGTGGCGATCCGGCCGCCCCGGAGCGGATGGAAGATCTCGAGGGTCGAGCGATGGTGCGCGGCGATCCGTGGCTCGCGGTCGCACCCCTCGCGGACGCGGTGATGGTGGTCGAGTACAACGGCTATCAGGGCAGCCACGCGCCGGAACTGCGAGCGTTGTCGCAGGGGACGCGGGCCGCGTCGATGTACTGGAATGTCAACGGTCTGACGCGGCTGTCGTTCGCGGCCGACGGCCGGATCGTCGCCGCGTTCGAACTGGGTGAGCAGTGCGACGCCCCCGTCCTGGAGCCGATCCTTCGCGACCTGGATTTCGACGACTACCGTCACCGGATCGCCAAAGGGCTTGTCGCGGTGGAGCGTTTCACCGGTAGCGCGTTCGCCGAAGGTGATCTCGCGCGGGTGGAGTCCGCCGGAATCGGCTTCGCGGTGATTCCGCTGCTCGGTGACCTCTCTCCGGCGGCGCGCCGGTCCGACGGGTCCCGCGCGGGCCACGGGCACGGCCCCTTGGGCGCCGACACCGATCTCCTGACGGACCTCCCCGTCGAACGCCAGCAAGCCATGGCGTGGTGGGCGGTCGGTCGAGCTGCCGAATACGTGCACCTGGCTGATGACCCCGACGTGGTCGCGAGCATCCAAGCGCGCGCCATGACGCCGGAAGCCGAACTGCGGGCGCGCACATCGCTTGTCGGTGACCGTGCGAACTACTGGCTGTGGTCCGCGCTGCACCACGCCACCAATCCCGACCCGCTCGCCGCCGCGATCGGCGCTATCGACGCCGCTCGCTACGCCTGTGGTCCCGCGGCCGCCGACCTCGTCGACGACGCCCGAACTGTCCTCGCCGACACCCCCGAATCCGATCGCGACGTGGCGCGATAACGCCGACCGTTCAGGACAGCAAGGGCAGTACGATGTCGTCGACGATCTCGGTGAGGGTGGTGTCCGGGAGGGGAGTGCCCTCGGTCAGGAATCGGAACATGACCAGCTCGGGGCCGAGGGTGGCGGCCGGTGAATCCACGGCCTCGGCGCGGATCTCGCCCGCGGCCGCGGCAGCGCTCAGCAGCGCCCGCATGTCGGCGGCGCGCGGGTCGAAGATCGATTCGTGCAGTGCCGTCATGAGTGCGGGACGGCGATGGGTTTCACCGAGCACGGCACGCAGGATGCTGCCGTACGGGCCGGCGAGCCCGGCCGCCATGCCCCGCACGACCAGCAGCAGGTCGTCGCGAAGGTTGCCCGAGTACACGGGGCTCGGTCGTAACGGAAACCCGTGGCGCACAGCGTCGAGCACCATGTCGTCCTTGGTTTTCCAGCGTCGGTACAGGGGAGCCTTGCCGCAGCCTGCCCTGCTCGCGACGCCCTCCCTCGTGAGGTTGCCATAGCCCACTTCGGCGAGTTCGCCGAGGACCGCGGCGCGGATGGCGCGCAGAAGATCCTCGCCCCGGCGCCGGGTGCGGACTGGCTGTGCGGCTTCCATCGGCGACCAGCCTAGTCGCGCCCGGCCTCACGGCCTCAGGCGTCGACGACCAGGAGGGGGCCTCGAGATCGCGACACACAGGGGTGGAACAGGTCGGCGGACTCCTTGGCGACATCGGTGCGATGGTCGGGGTCTCCCGCTTCGACCCGCAGGACACAGCTGCCGCACAGTCCGTTCTCGCACGAGCCCGGCGCGGTGGGTAGAGCCGTTCGCAGGGCGTCGAGGGCGCTCAGCTCCGCGGGGACACTGACGGTACGGCGGGTTCGGGAAAGATACAGGTCGAAGGCGGTCGCCGGTGCGTCGTGGCGGTCGGCGGGGGTGAAGCGTTCGAGATGCACTGTGGGTCCGCCACATTCGGCCACCGCGCGCATCAAACTCTCCGGCCCACAGCAGTACACGGCAGTGCCGTCGGACTGTTCGGTGAGCAAAGTCGCGAGATCGGGGCGCGGCGTCGCGTCCGAGGCGAGGAGGGTCACGCGGTCGCCGTAGCTCTGTACGAGGTCGTCGGCGAAGGACATCTCCTCGCGCGTTCGGCCGCGATAGACCAACCGCCACGGTCGACCGTCAGCGGTGAGGCGAGCGATCATCGGCAGAAACGGCGTCACCCCGATGCCGCCCGCGACGAACAGGTACGCGGGCGCGTCGACCAGCGGGAAGTTGTTGCGCGGCCCACCGATTCGCACCTTGTCGCCCACTGCCAGCGCGTGGATTTCGCGTGAGGCGCCGCGTCCATGATCTTCGCGCAGGACCGCGATGTCGTACCCGGCCCGGTCGGTGGGATCGCCGCACAGCGAGTACTGCCTGGTCTTGCCGGAGGGCAGGATGAGGTCGATGTGGGCCCCCGGCTCCCAGGGCCCAGCGTCGCAGGCGATGCGCAGCGCCTTGACGGTGGCGGTGAGCGCGGTGACCCGTTCGACCGTGCCGGGTCGAGGTCGGTGCTCGCGAACGAGGGGTTCGGTAACCTTGCTGGCCCGCCGCGCCCGCGTGCAGAGCGCGAGGATCAGCGTCACCAGCGACAACGCTGGAGCCGGAACACCCAGTGCGACACCGATACCCACATCGACGAGCGGTGCCCCGACGCCGAGGGCGTACAGCCACGGCGGCGCCGAAACCGGCCGGGTCCGCGCGCGCTCCCCTCGCGGGGTTCGCCCCCACGGCTTGGCCACCGACAGCCACACCTGAAAGGCCAGCACGGCGACCATCACACCGGCTGTGACCCCCAAGGGCGTGGCCGGACCGTCGAGTCCCTGCTCGGCGGCCGCCACGGTGTCGTGCATCGCCGCGGAAAGAATGAAGATCCCCACGTACAGCTGTCCGAGGGTGAGGACGAACTTCACGCACACCCACCAGTGGTGGAAGTAGCCCCACGTCGTGACCGCGGCCAAAATCAAGCCAGAGAAGGCGGCGGTATTGGCCGAGTGCACCAGCACGGTCTGATCGAGCAGCTCAGCGGTGATCGCACTGGCTGTCTTGCGCTCACCCGGCGGCGAGACAGCGCTGACCAGTAGCAACACGGTCAGCGCTGCCACCTGGCTGAGCCAGCTGACCGATGAGACCACATGCAGCCACACCAGTAGATGGCGAAGACTACGCGACATGAACACCCCTTAAGATACGGATTCGTCTCTTAATGATGCGAAGTCTGGGGACCTTCCCACATCAGGGCAATCCCTGAGTCACCACGGATTTTCTCTCGGCTGGTCACGGCGGCACCGTCCGCAACGCTCCGGGAACGACCGTGCGGAGCAATCGAATCAGTGGCGATCAGCACGCCGGATTCGAGCTCGGCGATCACGTCGACGCGACCACCCCGTACCGGGTGTGCAGCGCCGTCGGAGTGTTGATCACCTCCAGCGGCTCCAACGGGAGCTGCGCCGCCGGGACGCCGTCGAACAGCCTCGTGCCGGCGCCGAGCAGCACCGGAACCACGTGCAAGGAGACCTCGTCGACCAGGCCGGCGGCCAGGAACTGCTGGATCAAGTGGGCCCCGCCCATCACGCAAACGGTGTGATCACCCGCCGTCTCCCGGGCCTGATCGAGCGCGGCGTCGATGCCACCGGTGACGAACCGGTAGACACCGTTCTCGGGCGAGTCGGCCGGCACCGCGTGGGTCACCACGAAGGTGGGGCGCCGCGCCGGACCGCTCGGGCCGTCGGCACCCCACCAGCGGACCGAGTCGTCGTAGGTCCGCCGGCCGGCGATCACCGCACCCAGTCCCACCACCATCCTGCCCAGCAGGGCCTGACCGTCCTCACTGCCCATCCAGTTGTGCAGCTGGTCCCCGCCCTGTCCCATCGGTGCGTCGGCCGTACGGCCGGCCCCCGCGATGTAACCGTCCAGCGAGACGCTGATGTCGAACGCAACCTTGCCCATGATGATCTCCTCGTCGATGCCGCCCGGGTCGTTCCCGGTCGGTTCATGAGGTACAACGACATCCCGATCGCGAACTCATCGGTCGTCCGGAAGTTGGTACAAGATGCCGAGCCGTCAGGCTGCGTCCATCCGGTCACAGCTCGGTGGGCAGTCCGAGCCAGTCGAAGACAGGGCGTTCGAACGTGGTGATCTCCGCGATCAGGCCACCCTGGAACCGCAAGACGTCGAGCTTGAAGGCGCGGTAGGCGTTGTCGCCGGTGGCCCGCCGATAGCAGGCGGCGGCCGGCATCCGATTGACGACGGTCGGCCGGACCTTCCAATCGCCCAGGCCTTCCGGGCCGAAGGCCAGCTCGTGCAAGGGCGCCAGGGAGTCCCACCCGATGAAGCAGACCGGCTGCGGGGGCATGGTGATGCGGATGTCATCGCGGACCAGAGCCACCATGGCGGTCGGCTGGGGATTCTCGTGCAGGTCCACGTACCGCCGTAGCAGCTCGTTCTCCTCCGCGCTGAGCTCGGTGCGCCTGCCGTCGGAGTCGGTCGACCGGCGGCCCCGCAGGGTACGGCGAGCCCGCTGCAAGGCACTGTTGACCGCGGGGACCGAGGTGTCCAGGGCCTGCGCCGTCTCGGCCGCGGACCAGCCGATCACCTCGCGCAGCACCAGGGCCGCCCGCTGCTGCGCCGGCAGCAGTTGCAGGGCGGCGATGAACGCCAGCTCGATCGTTTCCCGGGCCACCACGATCTCGTCCGGCTGCCGCTCCGAAGGCGACACCTGGTCCAGCAGGTGGTCCGGATAGGGCTGCAGCCACGGCACCTCGGCGAACGACTCCATCGCCGAGACACGCCGGCGCCGTCGCAGCACATCGAGGCATGCGTTGGTGGCGATCCGATACAGCCAGGCCCGGGCGTTGTCGCCACGATTGAAGGTGGCCCGCTTCGACCAGGCCCGCAGGAACGTCTCCTGGATCAGGTCCTCGGCCTCGTCGAACGAGCCGAGCATCCGATAGCAGTGCACGTGCAGTTCCCGCCGGTGCCTCTCGACGATCGTCTCGAAGCCTGCCTCGCCGTCCCACCGGTCGCCCATCCGAGGATTCTGCATCAGTGGGGATCGGGAGTAGCGATGGCCCGCCACGCGGTGATGATCAACGGTTCCGGGCGGATCGGCACGATCACGCTGATTCGATGAACTGAACCGTCACGGGTAAGGGACCGGCTTCTGATTCCTACCAGCGCCGGTCGGAGTGGTGGTTGTCGAGGCACCACGTTTTGCGTCATATCTGACACAGAAACGTGCAAGAGAAGTGCGCGAGGGGGGACTTGAACCCCCACGTCCGTGGACACCAGAACCTAAATCTGGCGCGTCTGCCAATTTCGCCACTCGCGCTTGGATGTGTACGACCGTCCAAACTCTACCGGGCGAATCGGGCTGGGCGAAGCTTTGGGGCGGCGTGGCGTACTCGTGGGTAACACGACCTGGGATTATAACGATTCAGTAACCCTCAATGTGAGGGGCACTCATGTTTGAGAACCCGAGTAACAGTCCGGACCTGCGTCTTCAAACATGAGGCCGCGTCATGTTTCACAGTATTTTGGTACTGGCGTACGGAAATACTCGACAGTAGCCGGTGGCCGGGCCGGAAACGTGAGGCTTTCCTCATGATTTTGTGCGATTGTGGCTTTCAACAGGCCCGAGGGGCTGCCGGATACGTGTGCGTGCCGTCGGCGGGCGACACGCCAGGAGAAGGAAGTCGAGCGTCTTGACGATCAACGAGAGCACCGAAATCGGTATGGGAGCGACCACGAAAGTCAATGGTCGCGGCCAGACGAGGGGTGCCCGCGCGGCGCTGCTGGAGCAGTTGCGCAACGGGGCGGAATACGCGTTGGCGTTCGGCGGACAGGGTGCGCAGTGGCTGCGCGAGCTCGAGGAGATCGGGCGCGACAGTGCGCTGGAGCCCGAGCTGACCGCGCTGGTCAATGACGCGGCCGTGCTGATCGAGCCGGTTGCGACGCAGTTGCTGGTGGTGCGTCCCGGTGGGTTCGACCCGATGGGCTGGGTGCTCGAGAGCGAGCTCGACGAGCCGGAGGAGCCCTCCTCGGCGCCCGCGGATTCGGTGCTGCGCTCGGTCGCGGTCTCCATGCCGGGCGTGCTGCTGGCCCAGCTCGCCGCGACCAGGGCGTTGCGGTTGCAGGGTCTCGACCCGGCCGAGCACGCGCCCGTCGCGATCATCGGACATTCGCAGGGGCTGTTCGCCGCCGCCGCGGTCGAGGCGGGCGGCACGCGTGACGCGGAGTTGCTGGCCATCGCCCAGCTCGTCGGTGCCGCCGCGGGCCTCGTCGCACGCAGGCGTGGACTGATGCCGGTGGGCGAGCGCTCGCCGATGGTCGCGGTGTCGAACGTGGATCCGGAACAGCTGCGGGCGATCGTCACCGAGGTGGCCGAGGGAGTCGATCCCGCGATCGCCGCGGTCGTCTCGATCCGCAACGGCCGCAGGCGCGTCGTGCTCTCGGGTGCGCCCGCGCAGATCGATCGGGTGCGCGTGCGTTGCGCTCAGCTGCACGACGAGCAGACCCGTGAGCGTGAGACCAAGGCACGCGGTGGCGCGGTGTTCGCGCCCGTGTTCGAGGACATCTCGGTCGATGTCGCCTTCCACCACCCGGCGTTGGCCGAGACCGTCGAACTGGTCGCGGGCTGGGCACGTCAGTGCGAGCTCGACGCCGACCTCGCCGCCGCCCTGACCCAGCAGGTTCTCGTCGACCCGATCGACTGGGTCGCCACCGTCGACGCCGTGGTGGACGCGGGCGCGCAGTGGATCCTCGATCTCGGCCCCGGCGACCTGCTCTCCCGGGTGACAAACGGTTCGCTCAAGGGCACCGGTGTCGGAGTGGTCGCGGCCGCGACCCGCGCCGGTCAGCGCAGCCTGCTCACCCCGGGGGCCGCGCCCGAGCTGTCGACGCCATGGTCGGCGTTCGCGCCGAAGCCGGTGCGTCTGCCCAACGGCCGCATCGTCGTCGAGACGGCGTTCACCAAGCTCACCGGTCGTTCGCCGATCCTGCTGGCAGGAATGACCCCGACCACCGTCGACGCGAAAATCGTCGCGGCGGCGGCCAATGCGGGCCACTGGGCCGAGCTGGCCGGTGGCGGACAGGTGACCGAGCAGATCTTCGCCGACCGGATGACCGAGCTGCGTCAGCTCCTGCAGCCGGGTCGCGCGGTGCAGTTCAACTCGCTGTTCCTCGATCCCTACCTGTGGAAGCTGCAGCTCGGCGGCAAGCGCCTGGTGCAGAAGGCACGGGCGGCGGGTGCGCCGATCGACGGCGTGATCGTCACCGCGGGCATCCCCGAACTCGACGACGCCGTCGCGCTGATCGGTGAGCTGTCCGAGGCGGGCATCAGCCACGTCGCGTTCAAGCCGGGCACGGTGGCCCAGATCAAGGCGGTGCTGCGCATCGCCGATGCCGTGCCGGACTACCCGGTGATCATGCACATCGAAGGCGGCAAAGCCGGCGGGCACCACTCGTGGGAAGACCTCGACGACCTGCTGCTGGCCACCTACGCCCAGCTGCGCGCGCACACCAACGTGGTGGTCTGCGTCGGCGGCGGCATCGGCACCCCCGAGCGCGCCACCGACTACCTCACCGGCACCTGGTCCACCGGGTACGGCTACCCGCTCATGCCGCTGGACGGCGTGCTCGTCGGCACCGCGGCAATGGCGACCCTCGAAGCCACCACCGCTCCTGCGGTGAAGCAGTTGCTCGTCGACACCCCCGGCACCCCCGACTGGGTCGGTGCGGGCACCGCCAACGGCGGAATGGCGTCCGGACGAAGCCAATTGGGCGCCGACATCCACGAGATCGACAACGCCGCCTCGCGCACCGGTCGCCTGCTCGACGAGGTCGCCGGCGATGCCGAGGCGGTCGCAAGCCGTCGCGCCGAGATCATCGCGGCGCTGGACGCCACCGCCAAGCCCTACTTCGGCGATGTCGCCACCATGACCTACCAGCAGTGGCTGGAACGCTATGTTTCCCTCGCTGTTTCGAGCGAGGTGCCGATCTCGTTCGATTGCGGCAGCGATATCGGTGACGCGATCCGCGACGCCACCCGCTCGGACTGGCTCGATATCAGCTGGCGTGACCGGTTCGCGGAGATGATGCGCCGCACCGAGTCCCGGCTCAATCCGGCCGACAGCGGCGAGATCGAAACCCTGTTCGCCGACGACGATGCCTTCGAGCACCCGGTGCAGGCGCTGTGCGCGCTGAAGAAGCAGTACCCGACCGTCGCCGACACCGTGCTGCACCCGGCCGACGTGCCGTTCTTCGTCTCCCTGTGCAAGACCCCGGGCAAGCCCGTGAACTTCGTCCCGGTCGTCGACGCCGACGTGCGGCGCTGGTGGCGTTCGGATTCGCTGTGGCAGGCTCATGATCCGCGCTACTCGGCCGACCAGGTGTGCGTCATCCCCGGCACCGTCGCCGTCGCGGGCATCACTCGCGTGGACGAGCCGGTCGGCGAGCTGCTCGACCGCTTCGAGCAGGACACCGCCTACAGCCTGGTCAGGGCCGGGGTTGTCCCCGATCCGGTGGACGCGCGTCGCGTCGCCGGTGTGGTGGCCGGACCGATCGACACCGTGCTCGCCGCCCCCGACGTGCAGTGGGCCGGTCGCACCACCGTCAACCCGGTGCATCGCCTCGGCGACATCACGGAATGGACGGTCGAGCAGGGGAGCGCGGTCCATCACAGCACCGGCGCCACCCTGACCGAAACCACCGGGCCCGAAAGCGAATTCAGTTACGTCGAGCTCACCGTGCCGCTGGCGCGTGAGTCCGTGCGGATCCGCATCACCGTGCCCGCGAGCGTGTATTCCGGCGGCGCGCCGGTGATCACCGACGCCGATGCCGACATCGCGATGTCGGCACTGCTCGGCGTGGCCGCGGGCAAGTCGCTGCCCGAGGTGAAAGCCGGGGTGGCACACCTCAACCTGGCGTGGATGCCGGATCTGATCGCCGATCATGCCGGGGTCACCGGCTCGGGCCTGCCCGACACCCTCAGCACCCTGGGTCGCACCGCTCCCGATGTGCTCGTCGGCGCCTGCTGGCCCGCGGTCTTCGCGGTGCTCGGCGCGGCCCGGACGCCGGTCGGTGGCTCGGTCATCGAGGGCATGCTCGACCTGGTCCACCTCGATCATCAGATCGAGCTGCTGAACGAATTGCCCTCGGAGACCAGCATTCTCGTCGTTCGCGCCGAGGGCGGCGCGGTGGTCGACACCGACATGGGCCGCGTGGTCGAGGTCGTGGTGAACATCGGGCTGATCCTCGATCAGGGTCTCGACGCCACCCCGCTGGCCAGGCTCGTCGAGCGCTTCGCCATCCGCGGCCGCAACGGCGCGGGTGAGCTCACCGATCCGCCGCGCGCCGCCGGTGCGGTGTCCGACGACGCCACCGACACCCCGCGCCGCCGTCGCCGCGACGTGCGCATGGCCGCCCCTCGCGCCATGCACGCCTTCGCCGCGGTCTCCGGCGACCACAACCCGATCCATACCTCCGACGCCGCCGCCAAGCTGGCCGGTCTCGGCAGCCCGATCGTGCACGGCATGTGGCTCTCGGCCGCCGCCCAGCACGCGGTCTGCGCCGTGGATCCCGAAAGCTCCGTTCCCGCACGCACTCTCACGGCATGGACCACCCGGTTCCTCGGCATGGTGCGCCCCGGCGCGACCGTGGACGTGCGGGTGGAGCGGATCGCGGTAGACGCGGGCGCCGAGATCGTCGAGGTCTCCTGCCGCGTCGACGGTGACCTGGTCATGACCGCGACCGGGCGCACCGCCGCCCCGAAGACCGTGTACGCCTTCCCGGGTCAGGGCATCCAGCGCAAGGGGATGGGTCTGGACGCGCTGACCCGTTCGAAGGCGGCCAAGCGAGTGTGGGAGCGTGCCGACGCGCACACCCGCGAAGCCCTCGGTTTCTCGATCCTGGCGGTGGTGCGCGACAACCCGACCTTCCTCAAGGCGCGCGGTGTCGAACACCGGCACCCCGACGGCGTGCTGCACCTGACCCAGTTCACCCAGGTCGCCATGGCGACCCTCGGCGTGGCTCAGGTGGCCGAGCTGCGGGAAGCCGGCGCGTTCGTCGAAGGCGCGATGCTGGCCGGTCACTCGGTCGGTGAGTACAACGCCCTCGCCGCCGTCGCCGGTGTGCTGCCGCTGGAAGCGGTGCTCGAGGTGGTGTTCCAGCGTGGTTCGGCCATGCACGAGCTGGTCCCGCGTGACGCGCAGGGCCGCAGCGACTACCGGATGGCCGCCATCCGCCCGTCACAGATCGGGCTGCCCGACGTCGAGGTGATCGACTTCGTCAACGGCATCGGCGAGTCGACCGGCGAATTCCTCGAGGTGGTGAACCTGAACCTGCGCGGCTCCCAGTACGCCATCGCGGGCACGGTCGCCGGGCTCGAAGCGCTCGAAACCGAAATCGACCGCCGCCGTGCCGAATTCGGTGGCAAGCGGGCGTTCATCCTGGTGCCCGGCATCGACGTGCCGTTCCACTCCTCGGTGCTGCGCGACGGGGTGCCGGAGTTCCGGCACAAGCTCGAGCAGCTGCTCCCGGCCGAGGTGCACCCGGAGGTCCTCGTCGGACGCTACATTCCGAACCTCGTGCCCCGTCCGTTCTCCCTCGACCGCGCGTTCCTCACCGAAATCGCCGAACTCGTGCCGTCGGAGCCCCTCGTGGCCGTGCTGGCCGACTTCGACAACTGGGCACAGCGCGACGCCGAACTGTGCCGTGTGGTGCTGATCGAGCTGCTGGCCTGGCAGTTCGCCAGCCCGGTGCGCTGGATCGAGACCCAGGACCTGCTGTTCACCGACACCGCGCACGGTGGTCTCGGTGTCGAACGGTTCGTCGAGGTCGGCCTCGGCGCCACCCCGACCGTGGCGAACCTGGCCACGCAGACGCTGAAGCTGCCGGGGTTCGGTGGGGCGACCGTCGAGGTCGTCAACGTCGAACGTGACGCGGCAACGGTCTACTCCACCGACACCGATCCGGCCCCGGTCGACGACATCGACGACACCCCCGTCGAGGCCACGCCCGCCCCGACCGCGGCGGCCCCCGTCGCCGCCGCCGCTCCGGTGGCCACCGGCGGCCCGCGTCCCGACGACATCGCGTTCAGCGCCGCCGACGCCACCCGCGTGCTCATCGCGCTGTGGACCAAGCTGCGGATGGACCAGATCGGCCCGGTCGACACCATCGAAGGCCTCTGCGACGGTGTCTCCTCGCGGCGCAACCAGCTGCTCGTCGACCTCGGTGCCGAGCTCTCCTTGGGTGCCATCGACGGCGCCGCCGACGCCGACATGGGTGCGCTGGCCGCCACCGTCGAACGCCTGGCCCGCACCTACAAGCCCTTCGGCACCGTGCTCACCGACTCGATCGGCGACCACCTGCGCAAGGTCTTCGGCCCCTCCGGCAAGCGGCCCGCCGCCATCGCCGACCGGGTCAAGAAGGTCTGGGAACTCGGCGACGGCTGGGCCAGCCACGTCACCGCCGAGGTTTCGCTCGGCACCCGTGAGGGCGCGAGCGTGCGCGGCGGCGACCTCGGCGGTCTCGCCGGCGGTGCGCTCAGCGACGCGGCATCGGTCGACGCCGCCATCGACGCGGCCGTGCAGGCCGTGGCAGCACGACGCGGTGTCGCGGTCTCGATGCCCTCGGCGGGTGGCGCGGCAGGCGGCACCGTCGACGCGGCGGCGCTCGGCGAGTTCACCGAGCAGATCACCGGACGCGACGGCGTGCTCGCCACCGCGGCCCGGGTGGTGCTCGAACAGCTCGGCCTCAGCGACAAGATCAGCGCACCCGAGGCCACACCCGATACCCTGGCCGACCTCGTCTCGGCCGAATTGGGCTCGGACTGGCCACGGTTGGTCGCACCCGCCTTCGATGCCCGCAAGGCAGTGCTCATCGACGACCGTTGGGCCACCGCCCGCGAGGATCTCGCGAAGATGTGGCTCGGCGACGATGCCACCACCGCGGAGCAGTCGATCGACGGCTTCGTAGGAGCCGGTGAAGCCGTTGCCGCCCAGGCGAACTGGTGGCGGCAGCGGGCCATGCACGAGGCCCGCTCGGTGCTCGCCGGGGTGTACGCGCAGATCGCGAAGGCCGCCATCGACACCACCGAGCCCGGTTTGTGGTCCGACGACCTCGCTGTGATCACCGGCGCCAGCAAGGGCTCCATCGCGGCAGCGGTCACCGGCAAGCTCCTTTCCGGCGGCGCGACCGTGGTCGTCACCACCTCGGGCCTCAACGACGAGCGGCTGCGGTTCTACCGCTCGCTCTACCGCGACAACGCCCGCCACGGTGCGGCGCTGTGGGTGGTCCCGGCCAACATGGCCTCCTACCAGGACCTCGACGCGCTGATCGAGTGGGTCGGCACCGAACATGTCGACAACGCGGGCGGCGCCAAGATCAAGGTCAAGGACGCCATGACCCCGACGATGCTGCTGCCGTTCGCGGCGCCGCGCGTCGCGGGCGACCTCGCCGACGCGGGCGCCCGCGCCGAAATGGAAATGCGCGTGCTGCTGTGGTCGGTGGAACGGCTGATCGGTGGCCTCTCGGCCATCGGCGCCGACCACGATGTCGACTCGAAACTGCATGTGGTGCTGCCGGGTTCGCCCAACCGCGGCCTCTTCGGCGGCGACGGCGCCTACGGCGAGTCCAAGGCCGCGCTCGACGCGGTGGTCTTGAAGTGGCGGGCCGAGAAGTCGTGGGCCGAGCGGGTCACCCTGGTACACGCGCTGATCGGCTGGGTGCGCGGCACCGGGCTGATGGGCCACAACGACCCCATGGTCGAGGCCGTGGAGAAGGCGGGCGTGCACACTTGGTCGACCGCCGAGATGGCCGACGAACTGCTCAAGTGGTGCACCTCGCGTGCCCGCCAGGTGACGATCACCGGCCCGCAGCAGATCGACCTCACCGGTGGTCTGGCGCGCGCCAAGCTCGACCTGCCCGCGCTCGCCAGGCAGGCGCAGGAGGCCGCGGCCGAGAAGATCGAAGAAGCCGCGACCACCGCGACCATCGCCGCGCTGCCCGCACCGCCCACGCTGAGTTCGGCACTGCCCGTGCCGGATTGGACTCCGGTCACCGCGGAACTGAGCGAGATGGTCGTCATCGTCGGCGCGGGCGAGCTCGGCCCGTACGGCTCCTCGCGCACCCGCTTCGAGATGGAGGTCGAAGACCAGCTCTCGGCCGCCGGTGTGCTCGAACTGGCCTGGACCACCGGGCTGATCCGCTGGGAGAACGAGCCCAAGCCGGGCTGGTACGACACCGAATCCGGTGACTTCGTGCCGGAAGCCGAAGTGGCGGAGCGCTACCACGACACCGTCGTCGAACGCTGCGGTGTGCGCCGATACGAAGACGACGGCGCCATGCTCGACAACGCGGCCCCGCTGCTCACCTCGGTGTTCCTCGACCAGGACCTGTCGTTCACGGTCGCGAACGAGGCCGAGGCGCGCGCCTTCCACACCGCCGATCCCGAGCACACGGTGATCAGCCCGGTCGAGGGCTCGGGCGACTGGACCGTCACCCGCCAGGCGGGCACCGAGATCCGCGTGCCGCGCAAGGCGAAGCTGTCACGCGTGGTCGGTGGCCAGATCCCCACCGGCTGGGACCCCACCATCTGGGGCGTCTCGGCCGACATGGCCGCCTCGATCGACCGGGTCGCGCTGTGGAACATCGTCTGCACCGTCGACGCGTTCGTCGGCGCGGGCTTCAGCCCCGACGAGTTGATGAGCTGGGTGCACCCGAGCCTGGTGGCCAACACCCAGGGCACCGGCATGGGCGGCATGTCCTCGATGCGCTCGCTCTATGTCGACAACCTGCTCGGCGAACCGCGCCCGAACGACATCCTCCAGGAAGCACTGCCCAACGTCGCCCTGGCGCACGTGGTGCAGTCCTACGTCGGCAGCTACGGCGCCATGGTGCACCCGGTCGCGGCGTGCGCCACGGCGGCGGTGTCGGTCGAGGAAGGCGTCGACAAGATCCGGCTCGGTAAGGCCGAGGTCGTGGTCGCCGGTGGTTTCGACGACCTGGGCATCGAAGGCATCGTCGGCTTCGGTGACATGTCGGCCACCGCCGACTCGGCGAGCATGCGCGCCAAGGGCATCAGCGACCGCTACTTCTCCCGCGCCAACGATCGCCGTCGCGGCGGGTTCGTGGAGTCGCAGGGTGGCGGCACCGTGCTGCTGGCCCGCGGTGACGTGGCCGTGGAGATGGGCCTGCCGGTGCTCGGCGTCGTCGCCTTCGCCCAGTCCTTCGCCGACGGCGTGCACACCTCCATCCCCGCACCGGGTCTCGGTGCGCTGGGTGCGGGGCGTGGCGGCAGCGAATCGCGACTGGCGGCCGAACTGCGCAAGCTCGGCGTGACCCCCGACGACATCGCGGTGATCTCCAAGCACGACACCTCCACCGCGGCCAACGATCCCAACGAGTCGGAGCTGCACGAGCGGCTCGCCGGCGCGCTGGGTCGTACCAGCGGCGCACCGCTGTTCGTGGTCTCGCAGAAGAGCCTCACCGGCCATGCGAAGGGCGGCGCGGCGGCGTTCCAGCTCATCGGTCTGTGCCAGGTGCTGGAAAACGGTGTGGTGCCGCCGAACCGGAGCTTGGACTGCGTCGACGAGAAGATGGCCGACTACCCGCACCTGGTGTGGGCGCGCGAGCCACTGCGCTTCGGCGAGAAGTTCGCGCTGAAGGCGGGTCTGGTGACCTCGCTCGGCTTCGGTCACGTGTCCGGGCTGCTCGCGGTGGTGCATCCGCAGGCGTTCCTGGCCGCGATCGAACCGGGCGCGCGGGCGCAGTACCAGGAGCGGGCGCAGACGCGACAGCTCGCGGGCAGGCAGCGCTTCGCCGAGGCCATGTGTGGCGGGTCGGCACTGTACGAGAAGCCCGCCGATCGTCGCCTCGGCGCCGACGGCACGCCGGCCAAGCAGATCCGTCAGCTCGAAGCCGACATGCTGCTCTCGCCGCAGGCCCGCTTGGACACCGACGGTGTCTACAGCGCGAGCGGATGGGGTTGCGGCACCGGGCAAATCGCCACGCCGTCGACCGAAGCGTCGTAGGCTGCCGCTTCGTGACGATTCTCGGTATCGGCTTGGACCTGGTGACCATCTCCGAGTTCTCCGAACAGCTGCAACGGCCCGGGTCGACCATGCTCAGGGAGACATTCACCGCTGGTGAACGTCGCTACTGCCAGAGCAAGCAGACCGACCCGGCCCGCAGCTTCGCCGCACGCTGGGCCGCGAAGGAGGCGGTGCTCAAAGCCTGGGCATCGTCTCGCTTCGCCCGCAGCCCACAGATCGGCGACAACCCGTATCCGCTCATCGAAGTCGTCAACGACGCCTGGGGCAGGCCGAGCATCAAGCTGCACGGCCTGGCCGCGGAATTCCTGCCCCGCGTGCGGGTGCACCTGTCGTTGACCCACGACGGCGACACCGCCGCGGCGATGGTGGTGCTGGAGGATCCGGGCGAACTCGCCGACCTGATCGACGGCAGAAACTAGACCGATCGCGAACCGCTACTCCTCAGCGGTTCGCGATTCTTTTTCCGCCACAAGCAGATACGCCACCATCAGCCGCTTGAGTTCGGCGACGGCGTCTTTGTTGGACTGATCTTCCTGCACCGAGAAGTTCAGCATCGAATACACGACGTGCACCAGCACTTCGGCCATCATCGTGCGCCGAGCGCGCGGCGTGCGCGGTGTCAGCGGCCGCAGCATCTGCGAGACGACGGCGGCGAATTCCTTCTCGTGCAGCGCGCCCGTAGCCCGCGTGGACGGGGTCGACTGCATCGCCAACCACACCTCGCGTCGCGACGGGTCGGTGGTCCACAGGTTCGCCATATGGTCGACGAACTGGTTCATGTGCCGCAACCAGTCCAGCGAGGGCACTTCACCGTGGAAGTCGGCCAGCTCGCGGGAAACCGCAACCAGGTCTTGCCGATTGAGCTCGCAGACGATCACGTACTTGTTGGCGAAGAACTGGTACAGGGTGCCGATCGGCACCTCGGCGCGCTGCGCGACCTCTTCACAGGTGAACGATTCGAACCCCACCTCGACCAGCAGTTCGCGCGAGGACGCCAGCAGCGCGTCGAATTTGCGCTTGCTGCGCTCCTGCGTGGGCCGCTTGCGCGGCATCAACTCCTGCGGGTCGTCCTGCAATTCCAGCGCAGGGTCCGGACGGCTCTGCGGTGACCGGGCCTGCGCGTGTACTTCCACTCATCCAGGCTAGCGGTATACACACATCCGCGACACGCCTCTACCGACAGCGTGTCAACAACTGGTCGAAATCCCGACCCATCCACCCGATGACCGGTGACGAATCATCAGATAAGTGTGCGTCTATCTGCACGCTTGTTCGCGGCTAGCCAGCGCACGCCGCACCAGACCTACCGCGAAGTGACGGACCCTGTGTGGTCCCGTCCCGCACCGTTTCGCACAGGGGAAGGCAAGACTTGTGGCAACAGGATCTGTGGTAACCCTCGGCGTCAGCACCGAGCGGGGAGCCGTGCACGCGGTGGCGTTCGCGGAATCGGGCGTCACCCTCGCGGATCGGATGCTGCTGCGGCGCACCGTCCGTGCCGGCGGCGACGGCAAGGCCGACGTGGCGGTGGCGGTACACACCGCTCTCGACGCGATAGCCGCCGAGCTCGCCGCCGAGCACGAGATCGCCGGGGTGGCAGTGAGTTACCGCGACGCGAACGAGCGACGCGCGATCGTCACCCGGCTGGCGGAGACCGAATGGCGCACGGCCTCGCTGGTTTCGGCGAAGTCGGCGCATCTGTTCGTCGCGGGCGCGATGACCTGGCTCGACGAGTTCGACAATCTGCTCGTCTACGAGGCGGTGCCCGGCTACCAGGCGATGACCCTGATCGACCCGGGCCGCCACCGCGTGCTCGCCGCGTCGTCGCAGACCGGCGCGCCCACGCCCGAGGCATTGCGCGCCGGTGTGTCGGCGGCCTGGGACCAATTCGAGGCGGCGTCGGTGAAACCGGGCGCGGTGGTGCTGGTCGGTTCCTCGTCGGACGCGCCCGCGGTGCGCGACGCGGTCGCCGGGTTCGGGGTGCCGGTGCTGCCGTGTCGGTTGGCGCCGTTCGCGCCTGCCGCCGGTGCCGCGCTGGTCGCGCTCGGTGACACAGTCGTGGTGCCGATCTCGACCGGCTCGCGATCCAAGCGCGGGACCGCGATGGTCGCCGCGGCGGCGAGTGTGCTGGCGGGTGGGCTCGTCGCGGGTGGCTCGTATGCGGTACTGAACAGCGGGTCGCCCGCTGTCGACAACACCGCCGTGTCGTCGGAGCCCGGCGTCGCGTCGGCGCCGGATGTCGCGCAAGCCCCCCGGACACACGACGCCGCGTCGGTGGAGACCGGGTCGACCGGTGGTGTGGGTTCCGGCAGTGGGTTGCAGGTGAGCCCGGCGGAGGAGTCGAGTACCTCGCCGTACGAGACGGTCTCACCGAATCCACAACTGGTGAACCCGGGGGAGTTCCCGCTGGACTACCCGACCCAGTTGTACGGCGACGCGCCGCAGGAGGACCCGCTGCCGCTCGTCCCGGCCCCGCCTGCCGTGCCGCAGATCCCCGCCGCGGCGCCGACCGTGCCCGGAACCGGCATCCCGCTGAGCATGCAGCCCGCCCAAGCGGTGACGCCGAACGGGCCGCACACCGCATCCGCCGACTGATCGTCACCACCGGAAAGGGGCAGCAACCGCTGCCCCTTTCGTGGTTTCAGACGCTGGTGCGCCGCCGGAACAGCACTCCTGCCGCGACGTACCCGGCCAGGGCGATACCCGAGCACCACAGCACCGCGAGCACACCACTGTGGCCGATCGGCGTGCCCATCAACAGCCCGCGCATCGTTTCGATCACCGGGGTCACCGGTTGATTCTCGGCGAACCAGTGCAGCCACACCGGCATCGACTCGGTCGGCACGAAAGCGCTGCTCACGTACGGCAGGAACATGAACACGAAGGTGAAGCCGTTGGCCGCCTCGGGATTTCGCGCGAGCAGGCCGAGCGCGGCGGACAGCCACGACAGCGCGAACACGAACATCGCCAGCAGTCCGGCCACGCCCAGCCAGCGCAGCGGATCGGTGGTCGGTCGGAATCCGATCGCGACCGCGACCCCGATCACGATCCCCGAGGTGATCAGATTGCGGATCACGCTCTCCGTGACATGGCCGGTGAGCACCGCCGAGCGGGCGATGGCCATGGTCCGGAACCTGTCGATGATGCCGTCGGCCAAGTCGGTCGACAGTGAGACCGCGGTCGTCGATGCACCGAAACCCGCGCACAGCAAGATGATTCCTGGAACTACGTAGTCGATGTAGGTGACAGGACCGACGTCCATCGCGCCGCCGAAGACATAGACGAACATCAGCAGGATTATCACGGGCAGCGCGATCGTCATGATCATCGTGTCGGGACTGCGCAGGGTGTGGCGGATGTTGCGGTCCAGCATGGTGGCCGAATCCTGGACGGTGCGTAGCGTGCGCTGGGCGGGAGACAGGGTGGTCATGGTGTGTCTCGTTTCGATGTTCAGGCGACCGAGGCGGCGCTGCGGGGTTGACCGGTCAGGGCGAAGAAGACGTCGTCGAGGTCGGGCGTGTGCACGGTGAGCTGCTGGATCGCGATGTCGAGGTCGGCGAAGCGGTCGAGCAGTTGCTTGATCTCGGCGGCGCTGCCGTCCGAGGGCACCTGCAGGGTCAGCTGGTCGTGGTCGACCTGGGCGCCCGCGGCGTCGACGGCCTGAGCGCCGGCTACGAGCAGGTGGTGGTCGGCGAAGCTCAGCCGGATGTGGCCGCCGGGCACCAGGCGTTTGAGTTCGGCCGGTGTGCCGTCGGCGACGATGCGGCCGTTGTCGAGCACGGCGATCCGGTCGGCCAGTTGATCGGCTTCCTCCAGGTATTGAGTGGTGAGGAAGATGGTGGTCCCGTCGGCCGCGAGTTCCCTGATGCCCGTCCAGAGGTCGCGACGGCTACGCGGATCGAGGCCGGTGGTCGGCTCGTCGAGGAAGACGATGCGTGGTCGGCCCATCAGGCTCATGGCCAGATCCAGCCGCCGCCGCATACCGCCGGAGTAGGCGCTGACCGGTCGATCGGCGGCGTCGGCGAGCTCGAAACGGTCGAGGAGCTCCGCGGTGCGGCGCTTGGTCTCGGTGGCGCCCAGATGCAGCAATCGGCCGGTCAGGCGCAGGTTCTCGGTGCCGGTCAGCACGAGGTCGACGGCGGCGTACTGGCCGGTGACGCCGATCAGCCTGCGCACGGTGTCCCCGGCGTGGGCGGGGTCGTGGCCGAAGACGCGTACCCGGCCGCCGTCCGGTGGGATCAGGGTGGCCAGGATGCGCACCAACGTCGTCTTGCCCGCGCCGTTCGGGCCGAGCAGCGAGAAGACCGTCCCGGTCGGGATGTCGAGGTCGAGGTCGTCGAGGACGACGTTGGTGCCGTAGACCTTGCGCAACCGGCTCATGGTGAGCGCGGGCGCTGAATCGGGTGACATTGATTTCTCCGATCGAGAAACTGTTTATGTGATAGATATAGTTTATAGGGTAATCAGTTCTTTGGCGCAAGTGTGGGCACCGATAGAGTCGACGCGAGCAGAGGAGGACGATGACGACATCCGGGGATCAGGCGCTGCCCAAAGCGGTCCAGTTGATGTGGGGCCTGGAGGAACCGGGCGGTCGCGGGCCCAAGCGGGCCCTGACCATCGACCAGATCCTGGATGCGGCCATCGAGGTGGCCGACGCGGAGGGCTATGCGGCGCTGTCGATGAACCGGGTCGCCAAGCAGCTCGGTTTCACAGCCATGTCGCTGTACCGCTACGTCGACAGCAAGACCATGCTGGTGAATCTGCTGGTCGACCGAGTTGTCGGGCTGCCGCCCGCTGGCGTGGCCGGCGCCACGTGGCGGGCCGGGCTACACCAGTGGGCGGTGGCCGAATTCGAGGCCATCGGCATTCACGAGTGGTGGGTCGACATTCCGCAGAGTGGGCCGCCGATGGGTCCGAACAACATGGCCTGGGTCGAGGCCGGGCTACAGGTGCTCGGCGCGGTGCCGGTGTCGGAATCGGTCAAACTCCAGCTGGTGATGAACTTGTCGATGTTCGTGGTCGGCAGGCGACGAGCGGCCAGGGACCTGCGGATCGGCGAGGGCGGCGACTTCGGCGCGGTCATGGCCAGGGTGCTCGACCCTGGCCGCTTTCCCGCGACATCTGCCGCCCTCGCCGAGGCGGCGTTCGAGAGCGAGGAAATCGACTGGGAGAAAGCCGATTTCGAGTTCGGATTGGCGCGGCTGCTCGACGGTTACGAGATCTACATCCGCTCGTTCGGCGGCTGACTACACCGACAGATCGCGGCGCAACTTCGCGACGTGGCCGGTGGCGCGGACGTTGTACTGAGCGCTACTCTTGACAACGTGACGTTGAGAGCGATTGTCGGTGCCCGCGTATCCAAGATGCAAGGGCAAGAGAAGGTTTCGCACCTTGCTCAGAAGGAGGACGGCCTACGGTGGGCTGCCGTCCAGGGGTACGAGGTGGTCGACACTTTCGAGGATCTGGGAGTGTCGGCAGGCAAGACAACTCCGTTCGAGCGTCCTGACCTGGGTCAATGGCTCAAACCGGAACGGTTGCACGAGTGGGACGTGATCGTGTTCCAGAAGATCGACCGGGCATTTCGATCTACTCGCGACTGTGTGGACTTCGCCAAGTTCATCGAGGAGAACAAAAAGGTACTCGCCTTCTCCGGTGACGGCATGGTGCTGAACTATCGAGACCAGGCGTCGACTACGTTCGAGTCTCAGATGGCGGAGTTCTTCATCTACATCGGATCATTCTTCGCTCAGATCGAGCTGAATCGGTTCAAGAGCCGTGCTCAAGATCGAATGAGCCAACTGAAGATGACTGACCGGGTATCGCACGGCGTAGCTCCGTTCGGGTACCGCACAGTTCCGCACCCATCGGGTAAAGGCAAAGCGCTGGAGCGCGATCCCCAATCCCACGATGTGCTCCATGCGATGAAGTCCAGGCTTCTGGAGGACCACTGGTCCTTGACGAAATTGTGTGTGTGGTTGAACGACGAAGGCACGAAGACTGCTGTCGCCAGGTCGCGAGGTTCTGGTGCGTGGTCGGTAACTACGGTCCGTCGAGTGCTGTCGTCGCTACGGACGCAGGGCCTGAAGGTCAGCCGCCAGGGTGGTGCTGAGCACCCTGTGCTGGATGCTCAGGGCAACGTTATTCGGATGGCTGAACCGACGTTCTCGGACGAGGACTGGCAGCGTATCCAGTCTGTCTTGGCAGCCAAGGCTCAGAGCGGCAAGGCTCGGCAGATGACGGATAATCCGATGGCTGGTATTGGCCGGTGCTTGGAGTGCGGTTATTCGTTGAGTCAGCACCGCCGAAACGTGAAGAAGAAGGACGGTTCCGAGAACGTCCACACCTACATCCGGTGCGGTCGGACGCCAGGAGGCTGCAAGGGTGCTGTGCGGCTCGATGAGGTCGAGCAGAAGATAGCGGAGCTGATCGAGGACTACTCGGATTTGGAAGTGACCAAGCAAGTGTTCCGGCCCGGCGAGGACCACACGCAGGATCTCGAGATAGCCGAGAAGGCACTAGTACGGTTGCGTTGGGAATCGGACAACGGTCTGGTCGACGATGAAAACGTTTGGCGTAGTCGCTTGACGTCGTTGTCCTCCCGCGTTCGCGAGCTGGGGAAGGACACCGTGATCCCAGCGCGATGGGAGACGGTCGGAACAGGTGCGACCTACGGGGAACTTTGGAGCAATCCGGGCACTGATCGCAGGCAGGTATTGAGGGAATCTGGAGTAATTGTCGGGCTGCAAGATGGGAAAGTTCGAGTCCGTATTCCGGATGACTGGCCCGAACCTGCTTGGGCTACTGACCCCCAAAATGAGGAGCCTGCCAACCCTGAGTTAGCGGCACTCCCTGAGTAGTCGATGGAGTTTCGGCAAATGATTTTTCGGTGTGAGTGTGCGAGGGCTGATGGCGATAGGCAAAGTGAATAAGCAAGTTTCGGGCGGTGCTGCCGCTCACTTGGGCTTCTATCTGGATCGTGGCTGTGTAGTCGTGCCCTGCCTGCCGGGCAAAAAACACGTGGTGAAGGGCGCTGGGGACTGGACCCCCGAGCGCTCAGTAGCCGACCGAGAGAGGCTGTCTCGCAATGCCGCTGTCCGGAACGGCACCGGCGGTCTCCTGGTGGTCGACATCGACGCAAAGCACGGTGGGTCGCTCGGTCTCATGGCTGAACTGTTCCCTGACAGCACGATGACACGAACTATCCAGACGGTGTCACCTGGTGTGAATGGTCTTGGAGCGCAACTGATCTACTCGATACCTGATGGGTTCAAGATTCGGCAATGCGTCTTGGCCCGCAACGATCAGGGCGAGCCAATGATCGAAGTGGCAGCGTTCGCGATGCTGCCTGGTTCTCGCGCTCGGGGTTCGGATGGCAAGCAGCGGTTCTACGAGGTCGTCCGTGATCTGTCCCCATACGCCGCAACACCGGAACTGTTGGCAGCTGTTGAAGCGAGGGCGGTAGTCGAAGGCTCCGATGCTGCACCGGCCGATAGGGACATTGCCGACGCGCGTATTCAGCTGAATGCCATGGTCGCTCGGGTGGCGGCTGCCGGACCTGGCCAGCGGAACGAGGTCTTCACCCAGTGCGCCCTCCCCGTTGTGCGGCTGTGCGATGTACTCGATGAGGACCCGGAGGACGTCCTCACGTCGGCTTACGAACAGTCTGGCGGAACAGATAGGGGTTGGATCGCATCGGCTGTCCGCTCAGCTGTTAGAGGGGCGACTGGTGGGCCACTCGGACCACAAGGGCTTGGACAGTGGGCGAAGGCGCGACTCTCGAAGATTGAGACGTGGGCAAGGTTCGCGCCTTGGTGCGGGAAGGCGGGGCCGTCCGACAGGCGAGTGCTGCTCGCCTTGGTAGCGGCATGCGTTGGGCAAGGGAACACCGAGACGACGCTAGGCAGAAGGAAACTCGCCGTCATAGCAGGTGTCTCCGAAGAGGCTGTTGAGGATGCGCTGAAGCGGCTAACTACCCAGGGGCACCTCCAGACATTCAAGCAGGAGAAGTGGTCTGTGCGTCGTCCTCTGCCGCCGGTGGAGGACAACTCACACATGTTCCCCCCATTAGTAAGAGAGATACCTACTACAGGAGATCTTTCAGATGACCTATGGAAGGGGTTGAGTCCCCTTCACATGATTTGGAGTACTCCCAAGACCGCCAAGGGTCTTGGGTTGGATGGTCGCCATGGTCACCTGTATGACCTCGTGTGCGGTGGGCTGACAACAGCCAAGGCGCTAGGTGACTACATCGGTTCTCGTCCTGACTCTCTCAACCGGCCACTAGTCCGGATGGTTGAGGTCGGCTTGTTGGTGAAGTCCGGTAGGGGGTTCGCACCGGCCGATGATGCCGGGCAGCTTGCCGACAAGCTTGCCCTTGAGCTTGGTGCGGTCGAGGTATGTGCACACCGCGAGAACAGGTACCAGGACGATGACGTCAAGTGGGTTGAAGTCCAACGGCGGCAACGTGAATCCGCTCAGCAGCCGAGCAAGGTCCACGACTCGATCGTGGACTTGTTGGAATCGTCTGTCCAGCAAGAGTTGTCCGACCAGGAGAAGGCCGAGATTCTGCAAGAGGTAGCGGAAGAGGCTGAGGACGAGCGTAGGCGCTGGGAGGACGAGCAAGAGCTGATGCGGCAGTTGGGAATCTGATGTAGGCCCCTGGGGACTACCCCTCCACCCTCGGGGATTGGCACCTCTCTGTCATATGGTCCACACGCACGCATGGGGAGGGGGCCGGGGCCCATTCGACGCGACCTTGCGCGTTGGGGTGGCTCATTCGGGCCACAGAATCGCTGCGACCAAGACGACCGCCGGAACCCCGAACGCTACGAACCATCCGGCCAGGATCATCTGTCCCGGCTCTCCGCTGCCGTCAACCAATCCGCGATGTTCTCCAAGCTCCCGTGACAGACGACCCGGAACGGGTTCGACAGCTGCCATCCATACGGCGGTTCTTCGGCCCTGCGGATGCCCATCGAACGATTGGCTGCACGCTCGTTCAGTGCGTCCAACTGGGCTTGTATCGCCTTGCTCATGATGTTCGCCGTTTCGGTTCCCACCGGGCGAGTGCTTCGAGCAATCTCCGGATCACTTCGGGCGGAGCGACCTCTATGGGGTCGAGCCGTATCGGCTTCGGTATGCGTTGTGGGAGCACTGCGGCCCTCCTGTGGCGCTCGTTGGCTTCCACCCCCGGCGGGGACGCTTAGTTCACCCGCCGGGAGCGTTGAGACGAACTTACGAACCAACGAACCGGTGTCGATACAAACTTGACAGAACTTGCCCGTATTGGTGTCTAGCTGCCTCATAGACGCCCGAAATCAGCGACACTAGACATTGCACATGCCAAACAATGCCAAGCCGTCAGACGGGGGTTCATGTCATGTTGAAGCTGAGGTTCTTGGGCAATGGTGGGTCGGGTACGGGTGAGTGCCCGGCGTTGTACGCGACAGACCAGGACACCTACGCGATACAAGGCTGGACCACCAGCCAGGCTGACACGATTGAGATCCCACACTTGCTGTTGGGTTTCGCTGAGTCTGATACCTACGTTGGCGCTCAGCTCGATGACACTGGAAGGGGAACGTTCACCCTCACAGGTCGGCCTGTCACCGACCCTGAGACCCTGGCACAAGTGAAGAACCTTGCCGAAGACGAATCGGTCATCGAGGTTCCCAAGAACACGCGGAGGTTCTACGGCAATGCTGCTGCGGCTCAATGATGAACCAGACCTCTGGGAGTCGCTGTTCGCGGAGTGCGAGCAGGAGGCGTTCCACCTAGAGACTCTGGACGCTTACTCGGTGGCATCCGAGTCCGAGCCATTCCGGCGGTTCCTCGCGGGTGAACCAGCAGATAGCACATGGTTTGATCCGTGGCGTTCGCTAGTCAGGCACACCACCGGACGCGGTGTGGCGATTCGTCGAGTTCGGGTACTCACCGAGCCAGTGAGTGACTACCACCGATGGATTCTGACTCTGAATCCCGAGAGCATCGAGGCTGGCGAAGACATTCGGTACTTGCCTCGACACAACGCGGGAGTGCCGCCGCTCACCGAGGACTACTGGTTGCTCGATGGTTCTCGGGTAGCTTTCCACGCCCGAGACACGGCTACTCGTGGTCGCGGCGTTGTAATCACCGAAGACCCTGGCCTGGTTGGGTACTGCGTGGAGCAACGAAACCGCGTGTGGAAGCTTGCAACGCCTTTCAGCGAGTACGTGGAACACATCGCGTGACCTCACCTCGCCAAGCTCGCGAGGAACTGGGTCGACGACTTCGTGAGATTCGTAGGGATGCTGAGCTGACCGGCCGCCGGTTGGCTCAGCTCTCCGGGTGGCACGAGTCCAAGGTCTCGAAAATCGAGAACGGCACCAGGCCGCCCAACGAGGCGGACCTCCGCGCGTACGCCGCGCATACCGGCACCGCGGATCAGCTGCCGGACCTGATCGCCACTCTGCGAGGCATCGAAGCCGCGTACATCGAGTGGAGACGACTCCTCGCTACGGGCACTCGACGCCGACAAGAACGATCCGTGACTCTCGCGGAGGAAACCCGCCTACAGCGGGTGTACGAGCCGCAGATCATTCCCGGAATCTTCCAGACTCCCGAGTACGCCGAACAGATTCTCAGGCGTGCAGTTCGGTTCTACGGCATCCCCGACGACGTAGATGCTGGGGTGTCGAAACGCATCGAGCGTCAACAGTGGTTGTACCGGGGAGACCGTAGGTTTCACGTCCTGGTCACGGAGCAGGCTATCTACAATCCAGTCGGCGGTCCTGGCGTCCATCGCGGGCAGCTTGACCGTCTGTTGTCAGTCTCGGGGCTACCCCGCGTGATTCTCGGGGTCATTCCTGCATCGGCTCCGATGCCGATGCAATCAACCAACTTTGTGGTGTTCGATTCTAGGTTGGTGCTGGTCGAAACTCCCACAGCGGAGCTGTCGATCACCCAGCCCAGGGAGATCGAGACCTTCTCTCGATTGTTCGCCGAACTATCAGAGGCATCGGTGACGGGGGAGCCCGCGCGCCGACTCATCCGACTGGCGATCGACACGCGGAGCAGGTAGATCTGGCTGGCCACCGTGGCGTTCGATTTCTATGGAAGAATTGTCCGATAATGTAATTATGCAGGGCGGAAGGAGTGGTTGTGACATTAATTGTGGCTGGCATTCACGGAAAGAGGATATCTGTCGTTGGTGATACGAAGATTAGCTTCGCTGCTATGCGTGAAGGTGGTAGGCGAAGAAGTATGAGAGTTTACGACGGTCCAGTGCTGAAGCTATCAATTGTTCGTAGCGATTTGGCGATTGGGGTCGCTGGAGATGACCCGGTACACGCGCTCAGGGAGACCGCGTTCTCCTGGGATAAGCCGATCGAGGTCATGGTTGATGCATTGTGTCAGTACTCGGAAGAGAGTCGTCGACGTTCGGAAACGAATCTCGGTGCCGCATTTCTGGTGTGCGCCCTAAATCCATTGTCTATTTGGCGAATTGAGAACGGGGTGGCCTATAATCGAAGCAGTAGACCTGACCTTGCCTGGGTCGGCGACAACGAGCCGTTCGAGATGTTCGAAGACCTCTACAATGAATGGCCTAACCACTTCAGTGTCGAATTTCGTCTCTTGTCATCAATGCAGGGAATTGTCACCGGACCGTTCGCAAGTGCGAAGTCGTCCGTTGGGGGGCATGCAGTTCATGTCACCACCGTTGATGGCAGATTTCAATACCTTGGGAATCAAGAGGCTGTTTTTGCTCCAACGCCAGGGAATGGACATTTCTTTCACCAGCGTCTAGCAATTGGCGCGAGCTCAACTCCGGGTGCGCTTGGATGCTTCATAGAGGGTCGGCGTCGCCAAGCCCTTTTTCGGCATCAGAAGCCCTGGGAACCAATATGGATAGATGGCGAGACTGTGGAGCAAATGATTAATGCTGCGGCTTCTGAATTCGATCAGTATCTAAAAGCGGCAGATAGCTTCCTGCCTACCGGAAATGAGTAGACCTACCCGGCGGTCAAGTAGCGATACACGGTCGCACGGGAACATCCGAGCATCTTGGCGATGTCGGGTGCGGTGATCCCCATAGTCTTGAGGTCCCGAGCCTTGGAGGCATCCGCATCGTCAATCTTCCGAGGGCGACCGCCCTTGCGTCCATTCGCTGCCGCAACGGCGAGACCTGCCTTGGTTCGCTCGATCATGGTGTCACGCTCAAGCTGAGCGAATGCCGCCATCACGGTGAGCATCGCCTTGCCCATCGGGCCATCGGTGTGAAGACCCTCGGTGACGCTGCGGAATCCGATACCGCATTCCGTCAGTCGCTCGATGAGCTGAAGTACATGAATTGTGTTGCGGCCCAGCCGATCTAGCTTCCAAACGACTAGGACGTCACCGTCGCGAAGGTGGTCCAGGCACCGATCCAGTTCGGGGCGCTGCGCCTTTGTGCCTGACGCACCGTGATCGGTGAAGGTGCGACCGCACCCAGCTGCCTCAAGCGCGTCGAGCTGAAGCTGGGGGTCCTGGTCGGCGGTGCTGACCCTGGCGTAGCCGATGAGTGCCATCTTGATCCTGTCTCAAAAACCCGTCGTGTTGACAGTTTTGAGACTAGAGGTTTTGAGACAGGTTTTCAAGACGGTTGGCCGTAGGTTTTCCCTGCACGGATGGTGACCAACAATCGCCCTGTCTCAGTCGCAACAAGGGATCGTTTTTGAGACAGTGCCGCAACAGAATGCTCCCGCCTGCCGGATCGATGATTGAGTATCGTTTCCGGTGGACTGAAACCCTCATGACGCTGGGAGCTCTAGTGGCGAATGAAGCTCAAGACGCTGATTGGTCGCATGGTAGGACTCTCGATGTTGCGATAACTCCTGCTGAGTTCGAAGCCTTCGTGGCTGACCTGTTCGAAGCCGCCATGGGCGATCCGATCGAAGATCTACGAGTGGCGGTTCAGGAGTCGATTCAAGGCGTTGACGGGCAGTACAAGATCGACGCGACCGTTCGGTTCCGGCTCGGGGGTATGGATTTTCTCGTCCTTGTCGAAGCCAAGAAGCACACGGGTTCGATCGAGCGTCAGGTTGTGCAGGTCTTGAAGGACAAGATGCACAGCGTGGGTGCCCAGAAGGGTGTGGTGATCGCAACAGCTCCGTTTCAGAGTGGCGCGATCGACTACGCGGAGATGCATGGCATCGCCCTGGTCACGGTTTCGGAGGGCCGCTTCACATTCGAATCACGTGGGGCTGGAACCGATTCGGAGTTGACTCGCGAGGAGGCGCGAGTGCTGGGGTCTCCCGACTTCGTGGGGCACGTGCATCGAGCCAACGGTGAACGCGTGCTCGTCAGCTCCGAGATTCCGGACTACATCCCAGAACTGCTCCTCGGAATCGAGGGGATAACAGGCGTCGAGGGCGACGGCTGAGGGGTGTTCTCGCCGCCGCTGCGCCAGTCTTCCGCTCAGACGGGAGTAGGTGGCTCTTCTGGGTCACATCCCCTGGTCGCTTTGGTATTCGCTGCTCCTCTCTGCCCCTGACTGCCCGACCCTGGGATAAAGGCTTCTCGCCCCCGCAGTCTCGGGCTAGGACGTCGCCAGCCACCCAGGGGGGGACCCCTGCCCCGCACGTCAGGATCGGTTCGTAATGCGGCTGCCAGGTTATGTACGGGTTTATAGTCTGGTGGCGCGGCCCAATTGTTGCTCAGCCGCTTGTAGTTGCAGTGCCATGTGCAGCGACGTACCGCAGTGGGGGCAGGTGTCCGGCTTCGGCTCAATATCACCGTCCCACGCTGGATACGAATATGTCAGCGGGTAGCCCTGGTAGGTGAAATCCCCACCTCTGTCGAACATCCAGTGCTCGTCATGCACTCGGGCGGCGTACCGTTCATCAGCGGAGAGCCCTTGCGCTTCGTCGTAGTACGACGCTTGCAGCAGCGGTGGGTTTCGAATCTCTGTGTCCCAGAGCTTGGCCGTGACGGAGCGCGTGGTGGTGGCCGCGCCACCATCACGCATCTCCTTGATCTTCTCCTCGGCAAGCGCCATGGCCTCAGCCTCCGAGGTGAAGGTTCGTCCCCCGCTCCTGATCCCCCCTGTTCCTCGCCAGTGGAGGTGGTAGGTGGTCGAGACAAGATACTGCGGCAGCTTCTTCCGTTGTCCCATGGCCGTGCAACCTACAGTCGGAGGCGGGATCTCGGGGACGGATTAGGGCCACCTGACTGGTCTGGGCGCTTTCTACTTCCGTTTGCCCAGGATTCGGTCGATGTTGATTGTCGTATGTGCAGCCTTGACGTTGTACTGGGCGAGTTCGATCATGCCCTTCTCGTCGACCAGGAAGGTCGAGCGGATCACGCCGGTCACGGTCTTGCCGTACATCATCTTCTCGCCGAAGGCGCCCCACTCCTCGAGCACCTCGCGCTCGGGGTCGGACAGCAGCGGGAAGGTCAGGCCCTCGTTGTCGCGGAACTTCGCCAGCTTGGCGGGCTTGTCGGGCGAGATGCCGATGACCTCGAGGCCCGCGCCGCCGAGCTCGGCGAGATTGTCGCGGAAATCGCAGGCCTGCTTGGTGCAGCCGGGCGTGCTGGCTGCCGGGTAGAAATAGACGATCACCTTGCGGCCGCGGTAGTCCGACAGTGAAACGTCGTTGCCGTCGGCGTCGGGCAGCGTGAACTCGGGGGCGGTATCTCCGGGGGAGAGGCGATGGTTGTCGGTCACCACCGCACGGTAACCGACCGGGTCGCCGAGGCGCATGGATAGACTCGGTGGCGAGCAGCAGACATATACCTGGAGGTGACGGTGGCCAAGGACGACACCGACCGGATCGAACGCGAGATCGAGATCGCGCGTACCCGGTTGGCGACCACGCTCGACGAACTGGCGGTGCGCGCCGATCCGCAACGGATCGCAGACGACACCAAGATGATGGTGGTCGCCAAGTTCAATGAGCCGAAGGTCAAATACGCGCTGGTCGGAGCAGGTGCCCTCGTGGCCGGCCTGTTTCTGATCAAGATCTTCCGCCGCTGAATCAGCCGGTAGGGCAACAAAAAACACCCGATGTGCCAACGAGTCACATCGGGTGTTTTTGTGCTTTTTACTGGGTGGGGCAAGCCAGGCCGTCGCCGTCCGGGTCGAGGTGCGGGGAGTAGCCCGCCTCGCCACGGAACAACGGCGCGCGGCCCGCGGCCATCGCCTCGTCGCAGCTGCGGAACGCACCACCGGCCGAACCGGACTGGACCAGGTTGGCCGAGCCGGTCGCACCGAGAATGGAGTCGAAGCTGGACGATCCGGTGCCCGCCGAGCCCGCGAACGGGTTGGCGCCGGCGACGGGAGCGGCGATCAGGGCGAGCCCTACGGCGGCAAGGCTGACAGTGAGCCGGCGAACGTTCATGAATTCCTCTATGTCTGCTGCGGTTCGAGTGTGGTCACGGCCACGATGATGGCCGGTAGGCCCCGTCCACCTTTATGACGGGGCGACCGATTGTCAACCGCACGCGGAGCGAGATTCGCCGCGAGACCGCCTCGGTTATTCGCCCAGCCTGCGCCCGGTCAGGTGTTCGGCCGGAATGGTGCCCATTCGACCCGCGTTGAAATCCTCCATCGCGTCGATGATTTCCTGGCGGGTGTTCATCACGAACGGCCCGTATTGAATCACCGGTTCGCGCAACGGCATTCCGCCGAGCAGCAGGATCTCGAGGTCGCCGGTGGTGCTGTGCTGGGTGGTGTCGGCGGTCAAGGTGATGGCCTCACCCTTGCCGAAGACCACCAGCTGCCCGGTGCTGATGGGCCTGTGGTCGACGCCGACCGTGCCACTGCCCGACAGCACATAGGCCATCGCGGTGAAGTCCTTGGGCCACGGTGTTTCCAGTTGGGCGCCGGGTACGAGCGAGGCGTGGGCGTAGGCGATCGGGGTGTAGGTGGAGCCGGGACCGGCGAAACCGGCCAGCTCGCCGGCGATGACGCGCACGAGCGCACCGCCGTCGTGCGAGCTGACCAGGGTCAGTTCACTCGCGCGCAGGTCCTGGTAGCGCGGGGTGGCGAATTTGTTGGACCGCGGCAGGTTCACCCACAGCTGGATGCCGTGAAATGTGCCCCCGGAGATCACGAGTTTCTCCTCGGGCAGTTCGTCGTGCAGCATGCCGGAGCCCGCGGTCATCCACTGCGTGTCGCCCTCGCCGATGACACCGCCGCCACCTTGGGAATCGTGGTGGACCATGGTGCCGTCGAGCATGTAGGTGACGGTCTCGAAGCCGCGGTGCGGATGCCACGGCGCGCCCTTGGCCTCGTACGGCTCATAGGCGACGGGGCCCATCTGGTCGAGCAGGATGAACGGGTCGGCCGAGCGCAGGTCGACGCTGGGGAACGGCCGGGTCACCTCGAATCCAGCGCCTTCGCGTTGACGCGCGGCGGTGACGATCTGACGAACGGGTCGCTGGGTGTCGGTGACATCGGGGCGCGGCAGCCGGGGCAGCACCATGATGTCGTCGACGGTGATAGCTGGCATGGGTTGCCTCCTGGAAGCTACGAACTCAGTTGGTTTCCATGTCAACCAACCGCGTTCTAGAATCATTCCCGTGCCCCGATGGTTGTCCGAAGAAGAGCAGCAGACCTGGCAGTCCTACATCCTGATGCGTCAGCGTCTCGACGCCGCGCTGGCGGCGGGACTGGCCGAGCACCGACTGTCGATGGCCGATTACGAGCTGTTGGTTCCGCTGTCGGCGGCCCCCGACGAATGCCTGCGCGCCAAGGAGTTGGCGGCCGCGGTGTGCTGGGACAAGTCCAGGCTGTCCAAGCAACTGGCCAGGATGGCGACGCGCGGACTCGTCGACCGGGTGACCGCCGAGGACGACGCGCGCGGAATCGTCGTGTCACTGACCGACGCCGGGCGCGAGATTCTGCGCCGGGCCGCGCCCGAGCACGTCGAATTGGTGCGGGAGATGTTCGTCGACCGGATGACCGACGCGGAAAGCGCGGCGATCCGCTCGCTGGCGGAGAAGGTGATAGCGGCCGGCGAGGTCCGCAGCGGTTCACTGAGCTGACAGCGGTCTTTGTCGACCGGTACCGTCGCGGTAGCTTGAGCTATGCCCATCGCCTCGCTCAACGGCATCCAGCTCAGCTACGACGTCACCGGTTCGGGACCGCTGGTCCTGCTCGTGATGGGTAGTGGCAGTCCTGGACGTGTCTGGCGCACCTATCAGGTGCCTGCTCTGGTCAAGGCGGGGTTCACCGTCGCAACTGTCGACAATCGGGGGATCGCGCCGTCGTCGGAGTCGGCGTCCGGGATCACCATGGCGCAGCTGGTCGGTGACACCGCCGCGCTGATCGGACACCTCGGTGCCCCGGCGCATGTGGTCGGCACCTCGATGGGGTCGCGGATCGTCGCCGAGCTCGCACTGGCTCGGCCGGAGCTCGTTCGCAAGGCGGTGATGTTCGCCGCGACCGCGCGTCCACATCCGGTGACGAGTGCGCTCAGCAAGGGCGAGCAGGCGTTGTTCGACAAGGGGATCGAGCTGCCGCCGGAGTACGCGGCAGCTGTCAAGGCGATGGTCAATCTGTCACCGCACACCCTGGCCGATCCGGCCAAGGCCCAGGAGTGGCTCGACATCTTCGAATTCACCTCGGGGAGGGGAACTCCCGGAACTCGGGCGCAAGCGGGGATGGATCGGTCGCAGGATCGACGGCAGGCCTATCGCGCGATCTCGGTGCCCAGCCTGGTGGTCGGGTTCGCCGACGATCAGATGGTGCCGCCGCGGTTCTGTCGTGAGGTCGCCGAAGCGATCCCGACGGCTACCTACACCGAGATCGAACGATGCGGGCACTACGGGTATCTGGAGCGGCCTGACGAGGTCAATCGTGTGCTGATCGAATTCCTCTCCGCGGCTTGATCGTTCACAGCAGTGCCGACGCCGCGGCGGCCGCGATCGCGGTGGCGACCGAGGTGAGGGCGGGGGAGTGTAGTTTCCACTGCTGCCAGTAGAGGGGAACGTCGATGTGGGAGTCGCCGTCGATGTTCACCAAAGTCCCTGCGGTGCGGTCCTTCTCGGTTTGCAGGTCGGGCAGCATGCCCCAGCCGAGCCCGAGCCGCACCGCGTCGGCGAACGCGCTCGACGAGGGTACGTAGTGACTCGGCGGATCGACGTGGCGACGGGTGCGACGGCGTAGTTGACGGAACTGGAGATCGTCCTTGCGATCGAAGTGCACCACGGGCGCCCGGGTGTAGGCGGCAGCTGTCGGGCCGTCGGGGAACCAGGTGCGGACGAACCGTGGCGTCGCCGCCGGGCGGTAGCGCATCGCGCCGAGCGGGGTCACCGTGCAGCCCTGCACCGGCGTGGCGGTCGCCGTGATCGCCGCTGTCACCGTGCCGTCGCGTAGCAACCGGGTGGTGTGTTCCTCGTCTTCGCGGTGCAGGTCGAAGGAGATCCCGGCGGGCACGCTCGCGAGCGCGGACATCACCCACGATTCGAGGGAGTCGGCGTTGACGGCGATCGGGATGCGGATCGGCTGGTCGGCGGGGCGGTCGGCATCGCCGAGTTCGCGCGCGGTATCGCCTGCGAGTAGCTCCACCTGCCGGGCCAACCGCAGGACCGCGAGCCCGGATTCGGTGGGGCGCACCGGTTTCGAGCGTTGCACCAGCACGCGCCCCGCCGACTCCTCCAGTGCCTTGATCCGTTGGCTGATCGCCGACGGGGTGAGGTCGAGTCGGCGCGCGGCCGCGTCGAAGGTGCCCTCGGTGAGGACGGCGTTGAGCGCGCGCAGCTGGTCCAGTTGGAGATCCACATCAGCAACTCTAATGGTTGTTAAGAATCATTAGCTGGACTGAAAATAGGCGGGCTCCTAACGTCGATGATGTGACGGCATCATCGGCGGCGCTGGCCGCCCTCTCCGGATTGGGCTTCGGGCTCTCGCTCATCGTGGCGATCGGCGCGCAGAACGCGTTCGTGCTGCGTCAGGGGGTGCGTGGGCAGCACGTGCTGCCGGTGATCGCGGTGTGCGCGGTGTCCGACATCGTGCTGATCGGCGCCGGCGTGGCCGGGTTCGGGGCGGTGGTCGAGTCGTTTCCGGCCGTGGTGACCGTTGCCCGATACGCGGGTGCAGCTTTCTTGATCGGCTACGCGTTGCTGGCCGCTCGGCGCGCGCTGGGTTCGTCGACCTTGATCACCGAGGCGGCGGGAACCTCGGTGGCCGTGGGGGCCTCCGTACTCACCTGCTTGGCGCTGACCTGGCTCAATCCGCACGTCTATCTCGACACGCTGGTCCTGCTCGGCTCCTTCGCCAGCACCTACGCGACGCCGGACCGGTGGTTCCTCGCCGCGGGCGCCATGCTCGCCAGCGTGATCTGGTTCGTCGCCCTCGGCTACGGCGCTCGCCGACTCGGACCGCTCTTCGCGCGCCCGATCGCGTGGCGGGTTCTCGATTCGGTGATCGCCGTCGTCATGCTCGCGTTGGCCCTCGGGCTGCTGCTCGCGTGAGATCTCGCGAATCGACGGTGGGTGCGCCTGCGCGGGGGACTTGTCAGGAGTCCGCTGCCCAAGGCTTCACCGGGGGCTTCACCCACAGCAGCTTCTCGTCGGCGTGGGTGCGCACCGCGGCGTCGTGGTCGGGATTGCGCGCCGCCCAGGCATCCTTCTGATCGAGCAGCTCGGCGACCACCTGCCAGGTCTCGCCGGTGCTCGGCGGGTTGGTGTCGGCGGCGCGGGCCAGCTTGCGCAGGGTCGCCGCGGGCAGGGCGAGGAGTTCGGCGCTGCGGATGTCGCGTGACCAGGCATAGGCGGCCATGCGGCGGGCCTTGGCGACGCGGCTGGCGGTAGCCGCGTCGGAATGCGCGTGATCGGGTGCCTGATCGGCGCTGTCTGGCACGACGGCGATTCTACGACGAAACGCCCGCGCTCCGGTCGGCGACGACCAGGCGCGGGCGTTCACCCGTCGGGTTGCTCAGTAAGCGGAGTTGACGTTGTCCATGGAGCCGTAGCGCTGCGCCGCGTAGTTGCAGGCCGCGACGATGTTGGACACCGGGTTCCAGACATCGAAGGGGGTGCCCTCGACGTGGTAGGCCGCGAAGGTGGGGTCGATCACCTGGAGCAGGCCCTTGGAGGGGATGCCGTTGATCGCGTTGATGTCCCACAGGTTGATCGCCTGGGGGTTACCGGTCGACTCACGCATGATGTTGCGATGGATGCCCTCGTAGCTGCCGGGGATGCCCTTGGCGGCCATGATGTCGAGCGCTTCGCTGATCCAGCCGTGCAGGTCGTTGCTGTAGGCCTTGGGTGCGGGTTCGGGCATCGGGGCAGGCGCGGCCTCGGGAGCCGGCGCGGGGGCGGCCTCCGGTGCGGGGGCCGGTGCCGGGATGGCCTGGATGGCGGGTGCGGCGGCAGCGGGGATGTTCTCCGCCTGCTCGACGACCACGGCGGCACGCTCGGGAACGCTGTCGTCGGCGAACGAGACGGCGGAGGACGCGGCTACGGCGACCAGGCCGACCGCGGCGACTGCCACGGTGAACGCCTCACGGCGCGAGCGACGGCCGATAACGGTGCTGAGCTTGTCTTTGTTGAGCATTGCTTTTCTGTTCCTTCATCTCTGTCTGGCGACGCAGGCCCTGGAGAGGGCGCGATGGATCGCGCAGCGCGCACGGAAGTACACGCCGGTCAGGCGATGCGTTGTTTCTGTCTGTGTATGGGAAGGTGCGACACTGTCGGGGGACGAACGCTCGATGGCTGTTCATCGCTGGCGTCGCACGGTGCTCCACAGCTGGCTGCGGGGAGACCACGCGCTGTTCGGTGCTATCGGAGGTTGGATACCTCCGGGCTGACCAAACCGCAGGTCTGTTTGTGACCTGATGACAGAATGGTCACGACTGGTTAACGCAAGGTGAACGAAACTTGAACGGCAAACGTTGCCGATCTTGTTTCCTTGCTGGGCAGTTGCAGAATCGTTATGTATGCAGGAGGTTTACGACCCTGCTCTGCGTGGCGGTCGTCACATAAAAAGTTTGCCCGAATCAGGTTTTGGGCGGGTTTGCCCAGCTCGCGGCAGTCCGAATCGGGGTTTCGGCGCTAGCACACGGGCATGTCCATGGCGGTCCGATAACGAGATCGTGACCGTGGCTAGACAAGCTCCCCCCGGGCTTGTGGGTACCACAGCTGATCGTCGGCGGTCACTGGTTTGACTCTCGTGGTTGAGACCATCCATATCGGGGACTCGCCATCCGGTTCAGCAGTCCGTGTGAACGAAGACCCGGCTTGTCTTGTCGCCGCCGTCGTGGATGACCACGTACCTTCTCGGATCCCGGTAACCCTCGACCGAGTGTTCGTTTCCGGCGTCAGACGTCAGCAGATCGCTCATCCCGGTCGCCTCCCAGTACGGCTTCCACGGCGAGGGCACGCCGGGAGCGAACTCCGCGAATCCGGATCGTTGCTTGAACTCGCTGACCGATCCGGTGGGAATGTCGACTACGGCTATCGAAGTCGACTCTCTGAAACGGGTGTCATGCTGGTACCACGCGATATTCGCGTCCTCGGGGAAGGATAGGTCTGCGCACGTCGACAGGTGGCTCATCTCGTCCTCCTTGTCGGCGGAACATCCCCCGATCCCGACAAGAGCTGTGCACGCAACGATGAACAGGGCGACAGGCTTTCCGCTGTAGTACCTCACAGTTTCTCGACCCGTCTGAACTGTAGGGTGGCCTCGCCGTGGACGCGGAAACTCCGTGCCCAACCAGCTTCTTCGAGGTGGCGCATCTCGTTGTTGACGACGCCTCCGGGACTGGTCTCGGAGTCTTTGTCGAAGTTGTAGAACTCGTAGATATAGCTCTTGTAGATGATCTCGGCCTGGAGACTGCCGTCCGCGTCGGAGATCGTTGTGTCGCTGCTGACTGCCACATCGTAGTGGCCCAATGCGTTGTCGATGTCGTCGTCGTCTCCTGGCTGTACGCCGAGCCATGCTGAGGTCAACTCGTGCGTGACACCGATCTGGGGGTTCAGGCGTGCCTGATTCTTTATTTCCTCCAGGCATTGGGTAATTGCTTCTTTTGCGCCGCTGGTGGCCATTACCCGCTCGAAGTGGAGACTGCTGATCTCGTAGATGAAACCGGCTTCGTTGTTGCCGAGGTACGTGCCGAGGATATCTTCGGAGAAATCCCATCCACGGACGTCGAAGTACGACTGCGCTGCGGCGGCGTCCACGCTGGCAGCAGCAGCGACTGTCTTGTCGACGGCGCTGGTTTTCGAGCCGTACACCGCGCGATCCGCGGGCAGGTCGGGATCAGGACCACTTTGTCCGGCACCTCGTACTCCGTCGCAGAGAAGGTCGGGGCCGTTTGTCCCGGGGCGTATTCGAGTGCCTGGGCGATCTTCCCGATCATGGTCGTGATCGCATCACGCCGGGCGTCAGATGCTGCTTTCAGCGCATCGACTGGGACAGCCCACTGCTCCAACCCATCGCCTGGTTGTACACCAGACGCTCGAGGCGAACCCCACCGTTTGTGACGATCTTCGCCACGACGTCCAAGTCGAAGCTCCGCGTGGAGATGGCCTGTCCGAGGGTGTTTGCACTCGACGCGAAGGACTCCGAGGTGTCTCCGGACCAACTGCTTTGCAGCCACCGAACGCCGCTCGACAGGTTCTCCGACGCCACGAAGTCGTTGATGCCCAGCTGTCGAATCCGACTGCCCAGGGTCTCCAATGTTTCCCAGTCCGAGGCCAGCGGGACGAGGTAGTCCGCTGTTGGCTTGATTCCGATCGCCCGGCTCAGCGGATCATCGAAATGCGTGAGCAGCTCGATCGCCGAATCGACCACCTGGCGAACGGTGAACTGGCCGTCCTCGACCGCTGGCAGCGTCGGCAATCGCAGACCCGCGAATCGGGTGACTCCGCCGCCGTTCGATGTCTCGTGCCATTGATCATTCGTCGTGCTCGCCGAGAGAGTCGAGATCGCCTGCGCGGAAGCATCATCGGTACCTTGGAACTGACGTGAAGCCGCCGAAAGGCCTGTGCTGTACGACGAGAGAGTGGTTCGATCCTGCTGATGTGACGTGGCCAACGTCCCCCGAAAGTTCTCGAACGACGATGCCAACGAGGCGAGTAACCCGGCCGTTCCGCTGGGAAGCGCGAGATCCGACAACATGCGCGAGGCGTTGGACGAGAAGTTCGTCTCCAGGTCCCGCAGGTCCAACCCGAATCCGTCGAGACTGGCCACCTGTGCGGTGAAGTCGTTCATAATTTTCCCCCTCGGCACGACGGTACCAGTGCAGTGGTGTAGATCGCTGAATGATCAAGTCCCGCTTAGGAAACCGCCCGTCGCGGGAGACACGCACGGCGTCGAGTTCGTAGGAGGCAACGAACTCGCGCTCGGGCGGCGTCCTGGGGCCAGACCGATTGTGTGACGCTGATCTCTGAGGCGCCGGATTCGGTGGATGACGCGAAGTAGCTGGGTCACTCCCACGAGGGGGTGCCTTCTCGGTGGCTGCCCCGGTTCGACAGGTGGAACGATGGAAGCCCCTGACCGTTGGACCTGGTCAGGGGCTTCCTGTTGTGCGCCATCAGGGACTTGAACCCCGAACCCGCTGATTAAGAGTCAGCTGCTCTGCCAATTGAGCTAATGGCGCGTGTTTTGTTCTTCGCCCCGTCTCCGGTGCGGAACAAACATTAGCAGGCCGCGGGTCGGAAAGTGAAATCGGGCGCTGACCAGCAACAATCCGGCATCTGGGGCGTTGTTAACGCCGACGGCCCTTGTGCGTATCTAACGACTGTGACTTGGTCGTGTCGCGGGTCTTTCCCGTTGGAACCGGCCGGGTCAGCTGGCAGAATGGGCGAGACGTCGAGTTCGTAACGCCCCCCGCCGACAGCGGATGGCTCTAGCGATTCGGGTCGGTGGGATCTGCGGCGCACTGTAATCGCGTCGGTACGGAAACGGGGTTGACATGGGTAAGAAGCGGGGGCGACCTCGGTCGCTACGGACGATCGTTCCGGTGGTGCTGTTGGCGGTGTTCGCCCTCGGGGCGTCGGCGTGCTCGGCGGCGGAGGGCAGCGGTGTGGAGGTGGCGATCGATCGCAACCCGCTCGCCGAACTCATCAAGCCGAAGCTGGTCTCGACCGTCAAGGACGGACAGGTCGGCGTCTCGCCCGGTATGCCGCTGGCCTTCCAGGTCGAGGACGGCAAGTTCACCGATGTCACGCTCACCAATCCGCAGGGCGCACCGGTGGCGGGTCAACTGGCCGCGGACGGGCGCTCCTGGTCGACGGCCGAGGTGCTCGGGTACGGCAAGACCTACAAGCTCACGGCCGCGGCCATCGGGCTCGGCGGGGCGAACTCCTCGACGATGAGTTTCACCACGAGCTCGCCGAAGAGCCAGACCAAGCCGTACCTGCTGCCCGGCGAGGGTGACGTGGTCGGTATCGGTCAGCCGGTGGCGATCCAGTTCGACGAGAACATTCCCGACCGCCGTGCCGCACAAGAGGCCATCAAGATCACCACTGAGCCTGCTGTCGAGGGTGCGTTCTACTGGGTGAACAATCGCGAAGTGCGGTGGCGCCCGGAGCACTACTGGGCACCGGGCACCAAGGTGACCGTGGATGTGAACGTCTACGGCAAGGACCTCGGCAAGGGTCTGTACGGTCAGGACGACATCCATTCGTACTTCACCATCGGCGACGCGGTGATCTTCACCGCCGACGACAACACCAAGCAGGTGGTGGTGGAGAAGAACGGTGAGGTGATCAAGACCATGCCCACGTCGATGGGTAAGGACAGCACCCCTACCGACAACGGCATCTACATCGTCAGTGATCGGCACGAGAAGATCGTCATGGATTCCTCGACCTACGGTGTGGCGGTGAACTCGGCCGACGGGTACCGCACGCCGGTCGACCACGCGACGCGAATCTCCTACAGCGGCATCTTCTTCCACTCGGCACCGTGGTCGGTCGGGCAGCAGGGCTACTCCAACGCCAGTCACGGCTGCCTGAACCTGAGCCCGGCGAACGCGCGCTGGGTGTACGAGAACGCCAAGCGCGGCGACATCACCATCATCAAGAACACGGTCGGTGGCACCCTGTCCGGTGTCGACGGGCTGGGTGACTGGAACATCCCGTGGTCGGAATGGAAGGCGGGCAACGCCGACGCTCCGTAGGCGTGTGACGCACGAAAAATAAAGGGGCACCGGAAGTTGAACTGCTCCCCGGAAGTTGGACTGAGAAATTCAGATCCGACCTCCGGGGAGCAGTTTCATGCGTGCGCGAAGTTCGTTGTCCGAGGAGCAACG
>NZ_JBHXRA010000022.1:0-119652 GCF_042717045.1 Nocardia sp. NPDC058633 | reverse complement strand
GGTGGTCGCCGCGCTGACCTCGGCGTCCGCCGCGACGACGGCCACCGAGGACCCGCATCGGCTCGGGCTGTACGCGCTCGAGTCCACCGAGACCGCGGCGCCGGCCACACCCGCGCTGCGCCAGACCGCGACCGAGGTCTCGGCCGCGGCCGATCGCGGAACCCGATTGAGTTCCCTGCTCGGGCAGGCGCATTCGACCCAGTCGACCGCGGCCGCCAAGGTCGACGCGATCATCGCCGACTTCCGGGCCAAGGCGAAGAAGGCCGCGCCCGCGGTGAACGGCAACAACCTGGACGCCATCGTCGAGCTCGCCGAAGAGGCCATTTCGGAAGCGGTCGGGGTGGTGGGTAATGCCAGCACCGAGATGGACCAGCACACCCGAGACACCAAGGGCCTCACCAGTGATCTCGGCGGCACCAACGGGGTAACCGTGCCCGCGGGCGCCACGGAGGTGGCGCCGGGGGTCTATGTCCTCGGCACCGGCGGGTCCGATACGTCGTCGTGGAGCGACAACTCGTCCTGGGACGACGACGAGAACCTCGATCCGGCGACCGCGGCCCAGATCGCGTTGCAAGAGGCCTTGATCGACGGTGGGGTGTCACTGGGGACCGCCGCGATCGATGCCGGTGTCTCCTTCGGTACGCACCTGATCGACAAGATCGCCGAAGTCGCCATGCACGGCATCGACAAGGGCGCGGAGCTGGCGACGACCGGAATCGACACCCTCGCCGCGAACGCCACCGGAACCGAGGGGGCGGCGACCGCGCCCGCGGGCACCACCCCCACCACACCGTCGACCAACGGTGGTGGCACCGGCGCGAACTCGGGCACCCTGTTCGGCGGACTGGGCGGCGGCACCAGTCCCGGCGGCGGCACCAGCCCGGGCGGCAGCACCAACACCGGCGCGGGGGCGAACAACGACAGTGGCGTCGCACCGAAGCCGCAGGCCCCCGCGCCGTCGGCACCGTTCCAGTCCGATCAGACGCCGAAACCCGAACAGCCCCAACAGGCACCGAGCGCACCCGCGCCCGCCCAGCAGCCGATGCAGGGCGGGGTGGTGCCGCCCGGCAGTCGGCCGCAGCAGGATCAGGAGACCGAAAAGCCCTCCGCCGCACCCAAACACGGTCAACCGGGAGTCGTCCCGGCGCCGGCGTAGGACACCGCCGTGGACAATCCGTTCGGTGCCTACTTCGCGTCGCCGGACGCCGCGCCCCCAGGCCGTCGTCGTCCGCAGGGCAAACGGCGGCGCAGGCGGCGGCGCGAGGCCGAGCCGCAGACGATCGGCACGAACCCCGAGATCTGGCCGCCGCCGGACCCGGAGCCGTTCGTCGACGACCCGTTCCAGCCTGCCCCCGTCGAACCGGTGTATCGCGATCCCGCCGACGACGACGGGTTCACCGGCGACTGGAACGACTGGAACGACAGCGACGTGCCGGTCCGGACACAGCGCGGTGACGATGTCGACTGGAACGACTGGGCCACCACCACAGCCAGCGAACAGAGCGGTGACCATGTCGAGATACCGGTGTTGCCGCGACTCAAGGACTTCGGCGGTGGCGGCCAGATCGCGCGGCGCCCACGCCGGAACTTCGACGACGAACGCTACGACGACAGCGGTGGCCGGGTGAAGGCCGCGGCCGCGATCAAGGGCATTGTCGGTGCCGTCGTCTTCGTCGTCGTTCTCGGTGTGGCCGCCACCATCTTCCTCGGCCCGGCCGACAAACCGACCACCACCGCACAGGCCGCCGTGTCGGGCACGCGGGCAACGTCGTCCACGCCGGTGCCTCCCCTGCCCGCCCACGCCCTGTCGGGCTGCGAATCCTTCCGCACCCCCTCGATCACCATCAGCGCCGAACGCGGTGACACCGCCAGCCCCGAGGGCGCCATCCTCGGCTTCGAATACAGCTACTACGTCGACCGTGACGCCGCCAAGGCCCGCTCCTTCGTCACCGACGACGCCCACGTCGGCGACGCGTCCGCCTTGGCCGCCGGCATCGGCTCGCTGCCCCTCGACGTCAAATACTGCGTCCACATCACCAAGGCCGACGCCGCCGACCCCTATCTCTGGAACGTCACCATCCACCAGAAATGGCCGGGCGATGCCACCACCGAGAAGATCGACCAGGTCATGCGCACCACCGAGGTGGCCCCCGGCCGCCACCGCATCACCAGCATCGACCATCGCCTCTGACGGCTCGTCCGCGAAGACGAAAGTCCCCCGCACCGGTGATGGTGTGGGGGACTTTCGGGTGGCGACCCTGACGGGACTCGAACCCGCGACCTCCGCCGTGACAGGGCGGCGCGCTAACCAACTGCGCTACAGGGCCTTGCTTGTCTACATCGGAGAGCGATGTTACCCGGTGAACCCCCGATTCCGTAACCGAACAGGTCAGGCAGTGCGACGTGCATTGACACTGACGTCAACGTCAATAACACTCGGGACGGTGACCACCAGCGAGAGCACGGCTCCCGCGCACGGTGGAATATCCGACCGAATCGATGGATCGAGATCTCGACGCGTCGCAGGACCGTACGGGCGATGCTCACCATGACCGAGCGCGTCACCGCCACCGAATCCGAGGACATCCAGTGAAGCTGCTGATCGCCAACCGCGGTGAGATCGCCCTGCGCATCATCCGCACCGCCACCGAGCTCGACCTCGACACCGTGGCGGTCTACGCCGCCGACGATGCCGACAACCCCCACGTGCACGCGGCGAGCGAGGCCATCGGGCTGGCGGGCAGCGGTGCCGCGCCCTATCTCGACCACGCCGCGATCTTGGGCGCCGCCAAGGAATCCGGCGCCGAATACTTGCATCCCGGCTACGGATTCCTCAGCGAGAACGCTGAATTCGCCCGCGCTTGCGCGGCCGAGGGTGTCACGTTCGTCGGCCCCGATCCCGGCGTCCTCGACCTGTTCGGTGACAAATCCTCGGCCCGCGCGACCGCCGTGGCCGCGGGCGTACCCGTGCTGCCCGCGACCACCGGACCGACCACCGCCGAGCAGGTCCACTCGTTCTTCGGCACGCACCCAGGGCCGATCATGATCAAAGCGCTGGCCGGTGGCGGCGGCCGTGGCATGCGTGTGGTGCGCAGCGCCACGCAGATCGACGACGCGTACCGGCAGTGCGCCGCGGAGGCGCAGCTCGGATTCGGCGATCCCGCGGTCTTCGCCGAGCTGCTGTTCGAGGATGCCCGCCACATCGAAGTGCAGGTCGTCGCCACGGGCGGCACGGCACTGGCCCTGGGCGATCGCGATTGCAGTGTGCAGCGCAGGCATCAGAAACTGATCGAAATAGCTCCGGCGCAGGGACTGTCGGACACTCTGCGCGCGACACTGCACGCGGCGGCGGCACGACTGTGCGCCCGGGTCGGTTACCGCGGACTGGCAACGGTCGAATTCCTGGTCTCCGACACCGGATTCGTGTTCCTCGAGGTCAATCCGCGAATCCAGGTGGAGCACACCGTGACCGAGGAGGTGACCGGTGTCGACCTGGTCGCCGTGCAGCTCGCGATCGCCCGGGGCGCGAGCTTCGCCGACCTGCGGTTGCCGAACGGAATCGTCGCCGACGCCCAGGAATCGACCGGCGATCCCGCCACCGCCGACGGCATCGCGATCCAGGCCAGGGTGAACATGGAGACGATGACAGCCGACGGTTCGGCGGTGCCGACCGCGGGCACGTTGACCGCCTTCGCGCCACCGACGGGGCCCGGCGTGCGCGTCGATACCTTCGGCCGCGCCGGGCTCACCCCGAGCCCGCGCTACGACTCGTTGCTGGCCAAGGTGATCACCCGCACCCGCGGGCAGTCCTTCCCCGCCGCCGCGCGCAAAGCCGCGACAGCGCTGGCCGAGTTCACCGTCACCGGCATCGATACCAACATCTCGTTCCTGCGGGAGATCCTCGCCGACAGCACCTTCCAGTCCGGCGTCGCCACCACCGGCTTCCTCACCGAGCGACTGGCCGACCTCGTCGCGGCGGCACAGTCCGGTCGGCCCGAGGTCGCCCTCACCGCGGTCGAGCTGTATCCGGGCCAGGAAGCCGTGCGCGCGCAACTCGCGGGCACGGTGGTCGAAGTGACGGACGAGGGCGTCGATGTCGCCGCGGGTGCTCGAGTGGCGGTGCTCGAGGCGATGAAGATGCAGCATGTGCTCACCGCGCCCGACGCCGCCAGGACCATCCGGGTGCTGGTCCACCCCGGACAGGTCGTCGCGCCGGGGGACCCGTTGGTCGTCATCACCCGCACCGGTGCGGACGAGGCCGGCGGCACGCGCACCGATCAGGATCCCGACCGGGCCCGCGCCGATGTCGACGAGATCCGCGCCAGGCATCGGGTGACGCTCGACGAAGCCCGCCCGGCGGCGGTGGCGAAGCGGCACGACCTCGGTCGACGCACCGCCAGGGAGAACATCGCCGACCTGGTCGACGAGGGCAGCTTCGTCGAATACGGCGCGCTCGCGTTCGCCGCGCAACGCAGCAGGCGCGCCGAAGCGGACCTGATCGCCAACACTCCCGCCGACGGCCTGGTCACCGGCTTGGCGACCATCGGCGCCGACCGGTTCGACCGTGCCGAGGCGGTGGTGATCTCCTACGACTACACCGTGCTGGCGGGCACGCAGGGCAAGAACAACCACGCCAAGACCGATCGCGCCTTCGAACTGGCCGACCGCAAGCGGGTGCCGGTAGTCCTGTTCGCCGAGGGCGGCGGTGGCAGGCCCGGCGATACCGATGTGACCGGCATGGGCCTGGACGTGACGACCTTCCGCGCGCTCGGTGCCCTGCGCGGCAAGGTCCCGCTGGTGACGATCGTCTCGGGCCGCTGCTTCGCCGGCAATGCCGCTCTGGCCGGCGTCTGCGACGTGATCATCGCGACGCCGGACGCCAATATCGGCATGGGCGGTCCGGCCATGATCGAAGGCGGCGGGCTCGGCGCCTGTCGTCCGGAGGACATCGGCCCGATCGACGTGCAGCGCCGCAACGGTGTCGTCGACCTCGTCGCCCGCGACGAGGCACACGCGGTGGCGCTGGCCAAGCAGTACCTCGGCTATTTCCAGGGCCCGGTCGACGACTTCGAGGCACCCGACCCCCGCCTGGCTCGTCATGTGGTGCCGGAGAACCGGTTGCGCGCCTACGACATCCATCGCGCCATCGAGGCGATCGTCGACGTCGGCTCGGCGCTGGAGCTGCGCGCGGACTACGGGGTCGGTGTCGTCACCGCGTTGGTGCGGGTGCACGGCGAACCGTTCGGCTTGATCGCCAACAGCAGCCACCATCTGGGCGGCGCCATCGACGCCGAGGCCGCCGACAAGATGGCCGAGTTCCTCGCACTGTGCCAATCGTTCGGGCTGCCGATCGTCTCCCTGTGCGACACACCGGGTTTCATGGTCGGCCCCGAGGCCGAGAAGACCGCGACGGTGCGCCGGTTCAGCGCGTTGTTCGTGCTCGGCGCGCAACTGAGCATCCCGTTCGGCACGATCATCCTGCGCAAGGGCTACGGTCTCGGCGCGATGGCGATGGCGGCGGGCCACTTCCGCGCACCGCGCTTCACCGTCGCCTGGCCCACTGGTGAGATCGGCCCGATGGGGTTGGAGGGCGCCGTCCGCCTCGGCTTCAGCAAAGAGCTCGCCGCCGTCGCGGATCCGCAGGAGCGCGAGACGCTGTTCCAGCAGTTGCTCACACTGGCCTACCAGCAGGGCAAGGCGCTCACCGCGGCCACGGGTTTCGAACTCGACGACGTGATCGACCCCGCCGACACCCGCACCTGGATCGCCACCCTCGTCAATAGCCGGGCGCGCGCACGATCCTGAGCACCAGGTCGGCGTTGATGTCGCCGAGTTCCTCCGGGGTGAACTCCCCGCCTGGCCGGTACCACCGGCAGATGTCGATGCCCAGCGACATCATCGCCAGCACGGCGACGCGGGGATCGGCGACGGTGAACACCCCGCGCTCGATCCCCGCCCGCACCTCCGCGACCGCGGCCTGCCGGATGCGGCGCCGGATCGCGGCGACGATGTCGTGATGCTCGGGGGCGAGATGCCTGCTCTCGTACTGGGCGATCCGGGCTCGCCGGTAGCTGCGCGCGTGCAGGACGCTGAACGCGGTGACCAACGCGCGGATCCGGTCCACCGGCTCGTCGTAGGGAGCGACCGCTGCCTCGACGATGGCGAGGGCCTTGCCGACCGCGTGCTCGACCAAGCGGAAGAGCAGATCCTCCTTCGACGCGAAGTGCACATACATCGCCGCCGGGCTCAGTCCCGCCGCGGCGGTGATGTCTCGGGTGCGGGTGGCCTCGAAACCCTTGTCGGAGAACAGCACCACCGCGGCGTCGAGTAGCCGCTGTGCGGTGTCGCCCAACCCGACGGCCGGGTCGGCCAGCGGGTCGTCATCGAGCAGCTCGGCCACCTGATCCCCCTTCGCTGTGCATGTGATTGACATTACATTCCCGCTGAATCACACTAAGCGAGCGCTCACTTACTTGAAGTTGACGTCAAGTTCCAATAGGTTCAACCCAGCGGATTCACTGAGGAGTCACCGATGATCGAACCCGGCCAGCGGACAGACATCGACACGCCGCCGCCCCTGCCCGACACAGCACCGTCGTCGGCCGCCACCCAGCGCGCGCACCGCAAGCTGCTCGCCGCGGGCCTGGTCGGCAGCTCGATCGAGTGGTACGACTTCTTCCTCTACGGCACCGCCGCCGCGCTGGTGTTCCCGCACGTATTCTTCCCCGACGCCTCGGCGCTGATGGGCACCCTGCTCTCGTTCAGCACCTTCTGGGCGGGGTTCCTGGCCCGCCCGATCGGCGGCCTGCTCGCCGGGCACTTCGGCGACCGGTACGGCCGCAAGCCCGTGGTCGTGGTCTGCCTGCTGGCCATGGGCGTGGCCACCTTCGCGATCGGTTGCCTGCCGAGCACCGGCTCGATCGGGATGCTCGCCCCCGTGCTGCTGGTGACGCTGCGCTTCGTGCAGGGCATCGCCTGCGGCGGCCAGTGGGGCGGCATCGTGCTGCTGCTCACCGAATCGGCGGATCCCAAGAAGCGCGGGTTCGCGGGCACCTTCGGGCAGATGGGCGTGCCCCTCGGCTTGATCATGGGCAACCTGGTGTTCCTGGCCGCCACCGCGGCACTGTCGACCGACGCCTTCCTCAGCTGGGGCTGGCGCGTGCCGTTCCTGGCCAGCGCGCTGCTGTTCCCGGTGGTGCTCTACATCCACACCAAGGTCGAGGACTCCCCCGAATTCCGCGCGTTGCAGGCCGAGACCGCGAAGAAGAACAAGGCACCCGCCGTCGCCCAGGCGCCGCTGGCCGAGGCGGTCACCCAGCACTGGCGCACCATCCTGCTCGGCTGCGGCCTGCTGGCGGGCACCAATTCCCTGTTCTACGTGAGCATCGCCGGCCTGCTCAGCTACGGCACCACCGAACTCGGCATGAATCGCAATGCGCTGCTTGCCATCTCGTTGGTCTCCTCAGCCCTGCTCACCGGGGTGATCCTGTGGGCGGGCGCGCTGTCGGACCGGATCGGCAGGCGACCGCTGATCCTGATCGGCGGCGCGGGCATGGCGCTGTGGGCGTTCCCGTTCTTCGGACTGATCAACACCGCCAGTGTGCTCGCCGTTTTCGTGGCGGTGTCGGTCGGCGCGGTCATGCAGTCGCTCACCTACGGCCCGATCGCCGCCTTCATGAGTGAGCTGTTCGCCCCGCGAGTGCGGTACTCGGGCGCCTCGCTGGCCTACCAGCTGGCCGCGATCACCATCAGCGGCGGCACCCCGTTCATCATGACCGCGATCATCGCCGAAACCGGTTCCACCACGGGGGTCTCGCTGTTCCTGATGGCGATGGGACTGATCACCGTGTTCAGCGCGTGGAAACTGCGCGAGACCAACACCCCGGCGGTCCGTGACGACCCGGAGGCGGTGCCAGGAACCCAGCTGTACTGACCGACCCATCCGAATCGAACGCTGCTCGGGCTCGACATGGCCCGAGCGAAAGGATTTCTCGTGAGAGTTGCCGAAAAGGTGGCCATCGTGACCGGAGCCGGCGCGGGCATCGGCGCCGCACTCGCCGCCGCACTCGCCGCGGCGGGCGCGAAGGTGGTGGTCTCCGACCTCGACGAGCCCGCCGCGCTGGCGGTGTCGGAGCAGATCAACGCCGAGCACGCCGGCGCCACCGTCGGTATCGGCGCCGACGCCGCCGACACCGCGGCGATCCAGACCGTGATCGCGCTGGCCGAGCGCGAGTTCGGGCCGGTCGACCTGTACTTCGCCAACGCGGGTATCGGCGGCGCCCCCGGGCTCGACGCCACCGAGGACGACTGGGACCGCTCGCTCGAGGTGAACCTGCGCGCCCACATCCGCGCCGCGCGACTGCTGGTGCCGCAGTGGGTCGAACGCGGTACGGGCTATTTCATCGGCACCGCGTCCGCCGCGGGGATGCTCACCCAGATCGGTTCGGCCACCTACTCGGTGAGCAAGCACGCCGCGGTCGGGTTCGCCGAGTGGCTCAGTGTCACCTACGGCGACCAGGGTGTCCGCGTCAGTTGCCTGTGCCCGATGGGCGTCAACACGAAACTGCTCTACTCGGGCCGGGATTCGGGCGCGCGACTCGGCGCCACCGCGACGCGTGCCGTCGTCTCGGCGGGCGAGGTCCTCGAACCCGCCGACGTGGCCGACATCGTGCTCACCGCCGTCGACGCCGAGCAATTCCTGATCCTGCCGCATCCCCAGGTGCTCGACATGTACCGCAACAAAGGCGCCGATTACGACCGATGGCTGCGCGGCATGCGCCGCTACCAGTCGTCGCTACTGGCGCAAACCCACTGAGCGAGAGAGCACGTCATGTCACTGTTCGATCTGAGCGACCGCGCGAAGAAGTACTCCGAAGGCCTGCTCGACTTCATGGACGCGCATGTCTACCCGGCCGAGTCCGTCTACGCCACGCAGATGCGCGAATCCGACGACCCCCACTTCCAGCCACCGATCCTGGAAGAACTCAAAGCCGAAGCCAAAAGGCGCGGACTGTGGAACCTGTTCCACCCGCACCCAGGACACGGACCGGGCCTGACCAACCTCGAATACGCGCCGCTGGCCGAGATCATGGGCCGCAGCCACCTCGCCTCCGAGGCCTGCAACTGCAACGCCCCCGACACCGGCAACATGGAAGTCCTCGAACTGTTCGGTACCGCCGAGCACAAGGAGAAGTACCTGAAGCCGCTGCTCGACGGCACCATGGCCTCGGCCTTCGCGATGACCGAGCCCGCCGTGGCCAGCTCCGATGCCACCAACATCGAACTGTCGATGGTGCGCGAGGGCGACCACTACATACTCAACGGCCGAAAGTGGTTCGCCACCAACGCCTTGCACAAGAACTGTCGCGTGATGATCGTGATGGGCAAGACCGATCCCACCGCGGCGCCGCACCGCCAGCAGTCGATGATGGTGGTCCCGATCGACGCTCCGGGCGTCACGATCGTGCGCGGGCTGCCGGTGTTCGGCTACCACGACCGTGAGGGCCACGCCGAGATCGACTTCGCCGACGTGCGGGTGCCCGTCGCCGACGTGCTCAAAGGTGAGGGTGAGGGTTTCGCGATCAGCCAGGCCCGGCTCGGACCCGGCCGCATCCACCACTGCATGCGCAGCATCGGCACGGCCGAACGCGCGCTGGAACTGATGTGCAAGCGCGCACAGGCGCGGGTCACCTTCGGTAAGCCGGTGTCCGACAACGCCAATATCCAGGACTGGATCGCCGAGGCGCGCATCGACATCGAGATGATCCGACTGCTCACGCTCAAGGCCGCGCATCTGATGGACACCGTCGGCAACAAGGCCGCGCGCACCGAGATCGCCGCCATCAAGGTGGCCGCGCCGAACATCGCACTGAAGATCGTCGACCGGGCCATCCAGGTGCACGGCGCGGGTGGCGTCACCGACGACTTCCCACTCGCTGCCGCCTGGGCGCATCTGCGCACCCTCCGCCTGGCCGACGGCCCCGACGAAGTACACAAGCGTGCCATCGCACGTCAGGAACTGCGCAAATACAAGGAGAGCAACTGATATGACCGGACTGGATCTGACCGGCCGCACCGCCATCGTCACCGGCGCCTCACGCGGGATCGGGCTGGCGATCGCCCAGGCACTCGCCGCGGCGGGCGCGAACGTCGTCTTGACCGCACGCACACAGCAAGCCGCTGACGCGGCCGCCGCCCAGGTGGACGGCACCGCGATCGGCGTCGGTGCGCACGTGGTGGACGAAGAGGCCGCGCGGCGCTGTGTCGAGCTCACCGTGGACCGGTTCGGCAGTGTCGACATCCTGGTCAACAACGCGGGCACCAACCCCGCGTACGGGCCGACCATCGACCAGGATCACGCTCGCTTCGCCAAGATCTTCGACGTGAACCTGTGGGCTCCGGTGCTGTGGACATCGCTGGTCACCCGCGCGTGGATGGGCGAACACGGCGGCGCTGTCGTCAACACCACCTCCATCGGCGGACTGACCCTCGAGCCGAACATCGGGCTGTACAACGCGTCCAAAGCCGCGCTGATCCACCTGACCAAGCAGTTGGCGCTGGAACTGTCGCCGAAGGTGCGCGTGAACGCGGTCGCCCCGGGCGTGGTGCGCACCAAACTGGCCGAGGCGCTCTGGCAGGAGCACGAGCAGGCACTCACAGCCACGACCGCGCTGAACCGGATCGGCGAGCCCGACGACGTCGCCGCCGCGGTGGCGTTCCTGGTCTCCGACGCGGCGAGCTGGATCACCGGCGAGACCATGGTGATCGACGGCGGTCAGCGACTGGGCGACGTGGCGCCTTTCCGCAGCACGGCAACCGTGGGTCTGTGACCTACTCGGCAACAGGAGGACTGAACACGATGAAAGCCTGGCAGGTAGCCGAACTCGGCGAACCACGAGATGTGCTGCGTTTCACCGAAGTCGACGACCCCGTAGCCGGTCCGGGGCAGGTGCTGGTGCGAGTTCTCGCCGCGCCCGCCAACTTCCCCGATGTGCTGCTGTGCCGTGGGCAGTATCAGATAAAGCCGTCGCTGCCGTTCACCCCGGGCGTCGAACTGTGCGGTGAAGTGCTGGCGGTCGGTGCGGGTGTCGACCGGTTCGCCGTCGGCGACCGGATCGTCGGCACCGCGAACCTGCCCGGTGGCGGCTTCGCCGAGTTGGCCGTGCTCGACGCCGACAGCGCTTTTCCCGCACCGGCTTCCCTCGACGACGCCGAGGCGTCCGCACTGGTGATCGGCTACCAGACGAGCTGGTTCGCACTGCATCGCCGGACTCGGCTGCGCGCGGGCGAGACGCTGCTCGTGCACGCCGCGGCGGGCGGCGTCGGCAGTACCGCCGTGCAACTGGGCAAGGCGGCGGGCGCACGGGTGATCGGCGTCGTCGGCGGGCAGGCGAAGGCCGACTACTGCCGCGAGCTCGGCGCCGACCTCGTGATCGATCGGCACACCGAGGATTTCGTGCCGCTCGTCAAGGAGTTCACCGACGGGCGCGGCGCCGATGTGGTCTACGACCCGGTCGGCGGCGACGCCTACACCAAGTCCACCAAGTGCATCGCCTTCGAAGGCCGCATCCTGGTGATCGGCTTCGCCGGCGGCACCATCCCCCAGCCCGCGCTCAATCACGCGCTGATCAAGAACTATTCGATCATCGGTCTGCACTGGGGGCTCTACAAGCAGTACAACCAGCAGGCGATCCACGACTGCCACGCCGAGCTGACCGAGCTCGCCGCGGCCGGGCTGGTGAAACCACTGATCAGCGAGCGGCTCTCGTTCGCCGACGTCCCCGCGGGACTCGGCCGCCTCGGCGACGGCGATACCGTCGGCCGCGTCGTGTTCCACCCGTGAACGCCGGTATATAACTACAACCATGGAACAAGCCGCGAACACCGACAGCGAGGGCGCGCTGCCCTCGATGGCACGCACCTCGCTGTTGCGCGACCTGCCCACCACCCAGCGAGGCCTGCGGACCCGGGACTCACTGATCGCGGCAGGCCGAAAGGTGTTCGAGCGGATGGGGTACCTCGATACCCGGCTGATCGACATCACCCAGGAAGCCAGCTGCTCGTCGGGCACTTTCTACACCTACTTCGCGAGCAAAGAGGAGATCTTCGCCGCGATTCTCGAGCACGCCCAGGAAGACATGATGCATCCCGGTATGCCGCATGTGACGGGTGAAGACAACCCGGCCTCCATCATCGAGGCCGCCAACCTGGCCTACTTCGAGGCCTACAAGCGCAACGCGAAGCTGATGGGCCTGCTCGAGCAGGTCGCCCATATCGACCCCGAATTCAGCAAGCTGCGCCAGAACCGTGGTGACGCCTTCATCGCCCGCAACGCCCGCGGCATCGCCGACCTACAGCGACGCGGCCTGGCCGACCCCGATCTCGATCCGGTGCTCACCTCGCGCGCGCTCTCGGGCATGGTCAGCCGCATGGCCTTCAACTACTTCGTCATCGGCGACGGGCAGCTCGACGGCAAGCCGGTACCGATGGAAGAAGTTGTCCACACCCTGTCGCGCCTGTGGGCCAACGCGTTGCGGATGCCGACCAGGAGCTGACCGGGTTCACCGGGGGGTCAACGAAAAAATCCCCTCACCGCGAACTTCGGTGAGGGGATCGAAGGTGGCCAGAGCCGGGATCGAACCGGCGACCTACCGCTTTTCAGGCGGTCGCTCGTACCAACTGAGCTACCTGGCCGGAAGTACCGGATTGCTCTGGTACTACGTGCGACCCTGACGGGACTCGAACCCGCGACCTCCGCCGTGACAGGGCGGCGCGCTAACCAACTGCGCTACAGGGCCATGCATACCTGCAGTACTACTAGACACAGTCCGAAGACTGTACCCCCTACGGGATTCGAACCCGCGCTACCGCCTTGAAAGGGCGGCGTCCTAGGCCGCTAGACGAAGGGGGCTCGTTCCGAATCTCTCCGGGGCGGCTTCAACGTTTCCGTTGGGAGCTCGCATAGCTTATGACAGGTGTGCGCAGAGTTCCAAATCGCCTGGTCAGGCGCCCAAACCGAGGTCATCCAGGCGTGCCTGTTCGCGCCAGCCCTCGGTGCGGAAGTTCTGGATCCACAGCGGGGTCGCCATCGCCTCCACGATAACCTCCAGCACCTCGGCGAAGCGGGCGCGCAGGTCGGCGGCGGAGCCGTTGGCGATCGGGTCGACCAGATAGCGCTGGCCGGCCAGCGCCGCGGACAGGGTGCGCGTGAAGCGGTCGGGGTCGGCGTCGGGGCGCAACTGGCCGTCGTCGATGGCGCGGACCGCGAGCACGCGGGTGGCGCGGCCGACGATGCGCCCGCCGCCGTTGCCGGTGTCGCGATGGAAGTCGGGTTCGATCACCAAGCGGTACTCGGCTTGCACGATGGTGTCGTGCTCCAGCCGCAGGGCGATCTCGTCGACCATGCCGTGCAGCACGTCGAGCGGACCGAGGTCGGCGCGCGCGAGCCAGCGCTCCGCGCAGGCTCGGTAGTGCTCCACCGCGGTCTCGAGCACCGCGCGGGCGAGGTCTTCTTTGGAGTCGAAGTGGAAGTACATCGCGCCCTTGGTGGCGCGCGAACCTTCCAGAATGCGGTTGAGCGATGCCGCGGCATAGCCACTCTTCCCGAACTCGACGGCCGCGGACTTGATTATCGCCGCGCGTGTCCGGCGCGCCCGCTCTTGCTGCCGTGCCATGCTCGAAACGCCTCCGAACCTTCTCGACGCCGCCGATCTAATACAGACCGTTGGTGCGAATTGTGGTTTTAATTCAAACTTTCGGTATGAAAAACTCGCGGCGCCTCGCACAGCGGCCGCGCCACCTGTGAGAACCGCCTCCTCCCGCGGCAACGACTACCCCTTTGCCGGGAGTTCGCGCACCCATCGCGATCACCCCGGCCTGCAATCCGTCGATGAATTCCGAAACGCCGCACCCTGCACCGGAGTCACGGAAAACGCGGCACCGGTGATTGTTTCGAAATTCACCAGGCGATCACCGTACCCGCATTTCCGAGTCGACACGCGGCGATTGGAGTACCTGTTCGAACATCCGCTTCGGTTATCCACATCAGCAAACGGGGCGCTACCGGGACGGTTACTCCGGGTACGAATTCCACAGGCGCGCAGCCCGGTTGAACCCCGCACCGGCACCGCCGAAATTCGCCGAACGGTCGCGAGACCGGCGCCCGCCTTGGACCACTCCATCGCTGCTGCACCCCTGCTCGTCGAAAGCTGTTGCGATACAACAGTATTCGATGAACATGCGCAACCGGTAGCGCGAACCACACTGGGCACCAGGTGTTTACCACCGAATCGTCGCGACGGCCCGCGGCGTTACCGGCCGTCACCAGCGGCGATCAGCCGCCCACGACTCGACCGAGGACCACGGTTCGGCCCTTCGGCCCGGCGTCCGCTAGACTCCGCTGCGCGCCCCTTTAGCTCAGTTGGTAGAGCTGGTGACTTTTAATCACTAGGTCGTAGGTTCGAGTCCTACAGGGGGCACCACGAACCACCACCGTGACCATCGTCACGTGGCGACGCGCCCGGTGCGGACGCCGCCGATCTCGCTCACCGATTCCCCTGCTGGACATCGAGGCGCGGCGCTGTTCTGTCGCGAACGGCCGCAGCCGAGGCGGAGGTTTCGCCTACCCTGGGCGCGACCCGGGCTACCGGGCACCCACAACCTCAGGCGGAGCCGATGACTTCCTTCGACGACTTGCTCTCCCAAGTACCCATCGCCCAGATCGCCGACCAACTCGGCGTCGACCAGGCGACCGCGACCACGGCCGTGCAGGCCGCACTGCCGACGCTGCTCGGCGGACTCCAGGTCAACGCCGCACAGCCGCAGGGCGCGGCCTCACTGCTCGGCGCGCTCGACAACCACGGCGGACTCGTCGAGGGCGAGGGCGCCGTCGACCTGCGGCAGGTGGATGTCGGCGACGGCGAGAAGATCGTCGACAACGTCTTCGGCGACGAGAAGAACACCGTCATCAGCGCGCTCGGCGCAGGCGGCGCGGGTGGCGGGACCGGCGGCAACGACCTGATCGCCAAGCTGCTGCCGATTCTGGCCCCGATCGTGCTCGCCTACCTCGCCAAACAGCTCACCGGCGGCGGGGCGCCTGCCCCGGCACCCCAGCAGACCCAGGCCTCCGGCGGGGTTCTCGGCGACCTGCTGGGCGGTCTGCTCGGCGGCAGCAGCAACAGCGGCGGGCTCGGCGGCGTGATCGGCGACGCCCTGTCGAAGAACGCGGGTGGTGCCCTGGGCAGCGTGCTCGGCGGCCTGCTCGGCGGGAAGCGCTGAGATGTTCATCTACCGGTAGTTAACGTCGCGAGGCCCGCAGCGATAGTCCCTATGCTGCGGGCCGAACGCCTAGACTCGTCAGCAGAACCATCGGATCTACCGACGAGTTGTGGCGTTGCTCAACATCGTCGGAAAACCGCTCTGTTGCGTTTCGCATCACACCTACGGTGCCGTAAGGTATGGCCGCATCGCGACGTTCGACCGCAAGCACGACAGCGAAGGGTTTTTACATGGCAAGGGATCTGACTCAACTCGAACTGCTCACGGAGTTGGAGCCGGTTGCCGAGGAAAACGTCAACCGGCACATGTCGCTGGCCAAAGAATGGCATCCGCACGACTACGTCCCGTGGGACGAGGGCCGTAACTTCGCCGCCATGGGCGGCATCGACTGGGATCCTGAGCAGTCCAAGCTCAGCGAGGTCGCCAAGGCGGCCATGATCACCAACCTGCTCACCGAGGACAATCTCCCGTCCTACCACCGCGAGATCGCCGAGAACTTCTCCCAGGACGGCGCCTGGGGCACCTGGGTCGGTCGCTGGACCGCCGAGGAGAACCGGCACGGCATCGTGATGCGCGATTACCTCGTTGTCACCCGCGGCGTGGATCCGGTCGCCCTCGAAGAGGCGCGCATGATCCACATGACCAACGGTTTCGCCTCCCCCACCGAGGTCGACGCCGGCTTCCTGCACTCGGTCGCCTACGTGACCTTCCAGGAACTGGCCACCCGGGTGAGCCACCGCAACACCGGCAAGGTGTGCGACGACCCGATCGCCGACCGCATGCTGCAGCGCGTCGCCGCCGACGAGAACCTGCACATGATCTTCTACCGCAACCTCTGTGGTGCGGCGATGGACCTGAGCCCCGACCAGACCATCGAGGCGATCTCGCTGATCGTCGAGAACTTCCAGATGCCCGGTGCCGGCATGCCGAACTTCCGTCGCAACGGCGTGCTGATGGCCAAGCACGGCATCTACGACCTGCGCCAGCACCTCGAAGAGGTCGTGCAGCCGGTGCTCAAGAAGTGGAACGTCTTCGATCGCACCGACTTCACCGCCCGTGGCGAGGCCACCCGTGAGCGGCTGGCGGGTTTCCTGGAGAAGCTGAGCGAGGACGTGCTGAAGTTCGAGGAGCAGCGCGACCGGATGCTCGCCCGCGAGGCCAAGAAGCGCGAAATGGCCGCGGTCTAGGTTTCGAGAAAGCGCTGCGTCCCTTGATCGCAAGGGACGCAGCGCTTTTTTGTGTCGACACCCGTCTGCCGCGTCCGGGCCCGCTCGGGCGATGCGGCTCGTGCAGTTACTTGATCGGGAGGGCGCCGTCGGCATTGCCGACGTCGGTGATCTTCCAGTCCTTGCCCGCGTCGACGGTGATGTTGTAGGTGACCGTGTTGCGCAGCCCGTCCGGGTTCTGCGCGTTGGTGGTGCTCACGTCGACGAAGGCGGCGACCTTGTAGACCTCGCCCTCGCGCGAGAGCACCTTGGCGGTGATCGGGGTCGCCGAGGAGGTCCACTTCAGCGGGATGATGATCTGTTCGAGCTTGGCGCCCGTGGCGTCGAACTTGCTCGACAGCTCAGGCGAGGTGTTGGCCTTGAGCTTGGCGACCCAGGCATCGACGTCCTGGTAGTTCAGGGTCGCCGAACCGACGGAGTAGTCGAGGGCGATCTGCTCGGCCTTCGCGTTGTCGGCGGCCTGATCCTTCATGTCGGAGATCTCCGAGCGGGCCGAGCCGAGCAGCACGCCGAGCACGATCGCGATGATCGCGAGCACGGCGATCACGGCGCCGCCGACCAGTGAGGACACGCGCACGGCGACGGTGCCCTTGTCGGGAGTGGCGGGGGTTTTCGTCAGATCGGTGGCGCCTTCGGCCATGGGTGTTTCTCCGATTACGTGGGGACAGCGCACCGCCGGAGGCGACGATGCCAGCAGTCACAGGCTACTGAGGTGAGGCCGGATCATCGATCACCGCAGGGGGGATGCGGTGGTGTTGCTCACCGTGCCCGGGCGCCCGCCGACCCGCCGTGACCACGGCTTCGGGGCTCGACTCGCCGGATGCCACGGCATGAATCCGCCGCTCAGGCAGCACTGTTGCGTGGCTCGTGCCACAGCAGGCTGGTACCGGGTGCGGTTGTTGTGGCCACGCACGAATACGCGCACCGGGTGCGAGCGAGATGAATCACACCGCTGTAGAGGTCACTCGCCGCGCGATTGTCCGCGGCGAGCGACCTCCAGGTAGTGCGCGAGCATGACCTTGCACTCGCCGAGCAACGCGTCGTCACCGTTCGGATCGGTGCGGAAGGCTTCCTGGACCAGTGCGTCGGCGGCCAGGTGCGCGGCTCGGCACCGCGCCGGAAGCATGTTGTCGTCGGGGACCCCGAACGCGAGCAGCAGTTGGTGCAGACCGGCGCTCATCGCCTGTTTGTGCGCCCGGTCGGCTTCCCAGGTCCGCTCGCTGAGGTGACGCCCGAACCACAGCGCGCGGAAACCGGGTTGCTCGCGGTAGGCGGCGGCGTACCCGTCGAGCACCGTGCCCACCAGATCGTCCCATCGCAGCTCCTTCGCCCGGAGCACGAACTGCTGCATCTGGGCTTCGAATCCGGACAGGTACCGCAGGGCGAGCGCGTGCAGGATCGCGTCCCGGTCGGGCAGGTAGTGATACAGCGACCCGATGGACACACCCGCCTCGGCGGCGACGCGGGTGGTGGTGATGGCGTCGGCGCCCTCGCGGGCGAGCAGGTCGTCCGCCGCGGCCAGGACCTTTTCCAGGCGGGCACGGCTGCGCGCCTGCTGCGGCCGGTTGCGCAACCGGTCCACCGATTGCGATGCGGCGGTCACTCGCACTCCTCACAAAACTCGAACTTGAGATTGTTTCGAATTAACCATAGCATTTTCGATCATGACCCATGTCACAGACCTGCCGGACGAGCGCAGGCACATCGCTGCCGTGTGCCGACGACTGGCCGACGCGGGGCTGGTGATCGGCACAGCGGGCAATATCAGTGTCCGGACCGGTGACCTCGTCGCGATCACCGCGACCGGTGCGGCCTTCGGCCGGTTGACCGAGGACGAGGTCACCGTGGTGGATCTGGCCGGCAACGTCGTCGCCGGCGCACTCGCGCCCACCTCGGAGATCGAGCTGCATCTGGGCGTCTATCGAAAGACCTCGGCGGGCGCGGTGGTGCACACGCACGCGCCGATGGCGACCGCGGTCGGCTGCGTGGTCGACGAACTGCCGTGCGTGCACTACCAGATGTTGACCCTCGGCGGCAGCGTGCGAGTGGCCCCCTACGCGACATTCGGCACCCGCGAACTCGCCGACAACGTGCTCGCCGCGCTCGACGGCCGCACCGCGGCCTTGATGGCCAACCACGGAGCCATCACCTACGCCAACGATCTGGATGCCGCGGTCGAGCTGGCGCTCACGCTCGAATGGGCCTGCACCGTCTACTGGCGCGCCGCGGCGATCGGCACCCCGCGTGCTCTCACCGAAGCCGAACAGATCGCCTGCGTCGAGGCGGTCGTCGAACGCCGTTACTACACAACGCAACCTGTGAAGAACAAGGATTGACATGAAGATCGTCGCTCTGGGCGTCTACGTCCTCGACACCCTGGTCCGCCCGGTCGAAGAGATCCCGGCGGGCCAAGGCAGCGCGCTCGTCCAACAGATCGAGATGACCGTCGCGGGCACCGCGGGCGGCACCGCGGCGACACTCGCCAAGCTGGGCGCCACGGTGCACGGAGCGGGTGCGATCGGCGCCGACGCGATCGGCGATCTGCTGGAATCACTGCTGCGACGGCGGGGAATCGACACCGCGAACCTGCTGCGGCGTCCCGCCGTGCAGACGTCGGCCAGTGTGCTGCCGATTCGCCCCGACGGGTCTCGACCGGCTTTTCACGTGGTGGGCGCGAATGCCACCTACGGACCAGAGGACGCCCCATGGGACCTCATCGCCTCGGCGACGCACCTGCATCTGGGCGGCCCGGAATTCATGGGCGGCGCCGCCGCGGCGAGAATCCTGTCGTTCGCGCGTGATCACGGGGTGGTGACCTCGGCCGACCTGCTCGCGCCCGGCGATCCCGGGCTGCTCGAATGGATCGCCCCCGCGCTCGCCCACCTGGACTACCTGCTGCCCAACGACGAGCAGGTTCTCGGGCTCACCGGCGCGACCGACCTCACGGCCGGCTGCCTCGCCCTGCTCGAGCATGGCGTCGGCACCGTCGCCGCGACCGCGGGCGCCGACGGTGTGCTCGTCGTCGACAAGGACGGCCGGGACCGGATTCCGGCTTTCGCGGTCGATGTCGTCGACACCACCGGTTGCGGTGACGCGTTCTCCGCCGGATTCCTCCGGGGCCTCGCCCTCGGCGACAACACCCACGATGCCGCGGTCCTCGGCTGTGCCGCCGCCGCTCTGGTCGCGGGCGGGCTGGGCAGCGAGTTCGGCGACTTCGATCTGGACAGCGCGCGCCGGTTCGCCGCCACCACCCCCGTCCGCGCATGAACGACGTGGATGTGGTCGTCGTCGGGGCCGGGCTCTCCGGCCTGACCGCCGCCCGCGACCTCGCCGCCGCGGGACTGTCGGTGTTGGTCACCGAGGCACGTGATCGCGTCGGCGGACGCACCGTGAACGGAACCGTCGCCGGGGTCAATGTCGATCTCGGCGGCACCTTCATCGGTCCCGGCCAGGACCGGGTGCAGGCTCTCGCCGCCGAGCTCGGCTGCGCGACGCACCCCACCTACACCGCGGGCGACAACCTCGTCTTCTGGCGCGGGCGGATCCGTCGATACGCGGGCACGATCCCCCGGGTGAACCCGGTGACGCTCGCCGACGTGGAGAGAACGCGACTGCTGCTCGAACAGATCATGCGGAGGGTCCCGATCGGCCGTCCCTGGGACGCACCCGACGCCGCCCGACTCGACTCGCACACGCTCGCCTCCTGGCTGCGCAAGATTCACGCGAGCGCGGGGGCGCGCGATCTGATCGGCGTCGTCACCAAGACCGCGTGGGGATGTGAACCCGACGAGGTCTCGCTGCTGCACGTCGCGCACTACCTGCACACCTGCGGCGGCCTGAACCCGATGCTCGACACCGAGGGCGGCGCGCAGCAGGACCATTTCCCGGCGGGCGCGCAACAGCTTTCGACCAGGCTCGCCGACGAGCTGGGTGGCAGGGTCGTCCTCAACGCCGCGGCGACCCGGATCGACTGGACGGCCGACGGGGCGAAGGTGACCACCGACGACTCGATCACCCACTGCCGCAACGTGATCGTCGCGGTGCCGCCCGCCCTGCGCGGCCGGATCGTGTTCACCCCCACCCTCCCCCTCGCCCACGACGTCCTTCCGCAGCGCTGGCCGCAGGGTGTGATCACCAAGGTCTACGTCGCCTATCCGACGCCGTTCTGGCGCGCCGACGGCCTGAGCGGCCAGGCCGTCTCCGATGCCGCGCCGATCTACGGCACCTTCGACACCAGCCCCACCCCGGACGGTCCCGGCGTGCTCCTGGGTTTCATCGGCGGTTCCTACGCCCGCGACTTCGCGACCCTTCCACCCGACGAGCGGCGGGCGCGCGCGGTCTCCGCGTTCGCCACCCTGTTCGGTGAGCGCGCGCGCGAGCCGATCGACTACATCGAACAGCAGTGGGGCCGTGAGCCGTTCAGCGGTGGCGGTCCGACGGCGGCCGTCCCGGCCGGCGCGTGGACGAGTTACGGACGTGCCCTCGCCACGCCGGTGGGCCCGATCCATTGGGCGGGCTCCGAAACCGCACACCAGTGGCCCGGCTACCTCGACGGGGCGGTCCGCGCCGGCGAACGGGCCGCCCGCGAGATCATCGAAGGAGCATCGAAGTGACCTGGACCGGTTCGCACACGTTGACGACAACGGCCTCGGCGGAGGCCATCTGGTACCGCTGGACGACACCGCAGACGTGGCCCGTCGACGATCCCGACTGCCGGTGGGCACGCATCGACGGACCGGTCGTGGTCGGCGCCACCGGAACCCTCAAAGCGAAAGGGCCCGCCTCGCGATTCACCTTCACCGAAGTGGAGCCGAATCGTCGCATGGTCTTCGACATCGCGCTCCCCCTGGCCACCCTCCGCCTGCCGCACACCATGCGCGCCACCCCCGACGGCGTCACACTCACCCACGCCGTCGAGATCACCGGACCACTGGCCGGGCTGTGGGGCGCGTTGATCGGTCGCGGAGTCGTCAAGGGGCTGGCCGCGGTGGTGGCCAACGTCGCGACCAACGCCCTCGCCCACCCCACCGACGAGCGCCGGTAACTCTGGCCGGTCCCCCGCTCTGCGCGCAGCACGGCTGCCGGTGTGACCAGCGGCACCAGGGTATTCCCGGTCGCGCACTCGCCGGATGAGACAATGGTGTGCGTGACTACCACGATGCCCCAGGCGCCCACGGCGCTGCGGATCGGGCCCTACCCGGTCGATCCGCCGGTTGTGCTCGCGCCGATGGCGGGCATCACCAACCGTGCCTTCCGCAGGTTGTGCCGGGAGTTCGGTAGCGCGACCTCCATCTACGTGTGCGAGATGATCACCGCGCGCGCGGTGGTGGAGCGCAACGAGAAGACACTGCACATGATGTCGTTCGACGCCGACGAGCATCCGCGCTCGATGCAGCTCTACGGCGTGGATCCGAAAACCCTCGGCGAGGCGGTGCGGATCATCGTCGGCGAGGGCTGGGCCGATCACATCGACCTGAACCTGGGCTGCCCGGTGCGCAAGGTGACCAAGCTCGGTGGCGGATCGGCGCTGCCCTACAAGCGCAGGCTGTTCGCCAATATCGTCCGCGAGATGGTGGCCGCGGCCGAACCCGCCGGTGTTCCGGTGACCTTCAAGTTCCGTATCGGCATCGACGACGACCACCACACCTACCTCGACACCGGCCGGATCGCCGAGGCCGAGGGCGCGGCCGCCGTGGCGCTGCACGCGCGCACCGCGGCCCAGCTGTACTCGGGCGCGGCCGACTGGTCGGCGATCGCGCGACTCAAGGAAGCCGTCACCACCATCCCGGTGCTCGGCAACGGCGATATCTTCACCGCCGACGACGCGCTGCGGATGATGGACGAGACCGGTTGCGATGGTGTGGTCGTCGGCCGCGGTTGCCTCGGACGGCCGTGGCTGTTCGCCGAACTCAGCGCCGCCCTGCGCGGCGAACCGATTCCCGATGGCCCGAATCTGGGCCGCGTCGGCGAGATCCTCGTGCGCCACGCCACCCTGCTCACCGAGCACGACGGGGAGGACAAGGCCATGCGCGACATCCGCAAGCACATGGCCTGGTACCTGATGGGTTTCCCGGTCGGTTCGCAGCTGCGTCGCAGCTTCGCCACCGTGTCGAAGCTGTCCCAGATCGAGGAACTCGTCGGTCGGCTCGACCCGGCAGTGCCGTTCCCCACCGACGCGCTCGGTCCGCGCGGGCGGCAGGGCTCGCCGCAGGCCAAGGTCGCGCTCCCGGAGGGCTGGCTCGACGACCCGGAGGACGACACTGTTCCGGCGGCGGCCGATGTGATGCACAGCGGCGGCTGATCCAGCGCCGCTGACGAGCCGACATCAATTCGTAAGCCGCCGCCGTTTCGACCCGCGGCACCCGCTCGAGCAGGGATTTCCGATACCCACCGACGTGTCGCAACCACATTGCCCGCGATTCCGGTGTGCACTGGAGTGGCCACTCGTGGCGGAATCGTTATCATTGCGGGATCGTTCGACTCCGATACGAATTGGGGCCGGGCGATGACGCGCAGGCTGCGCCGGATAGAGGAGTGAGGTTCGTTGGTGGGTGACGATCGGCGCGGGCGTACGCCCCGGCCCGGAAATCGCGCCCCCTGGGAGCGCTACCCGACGGCCGAACCCACCGAGCAACCGGAAGCCGGTTCGCGACGGTCCCGGCACGCGGACACGCCGGACGCCGCGCCGCTGACGGTGGCCGACCTCGTCAACCGGGTCGACAGCGAACGCACCAGGCGCGGCAGGCGCGCGCCCGCCGACAACATCGACCCCAACTCCCGCGCGGGCCGCCGCGCCCGCGAACAAGCACCGCGCCCCACCCCGCGCCCCGACATCGCACCCCGCTCCGACGGCTCCCCCGTGGTCGACGACATCGCGGGAACCCCGCCCCATCGCGCCGAATCCCCCGCCGACCGCACCGCCACGACCGCGCTGCCCGCGCAGTCGAAGGAGCCGGTGCGCACCGCCGTTCCCGCGCGACGCGTCTCCGGGCCGATCGATCCACCCACCGATATCCTGCCCACGGTCACCGCCGTCGAGCCCAAGCGAGCCAGGCCGGTCAAAACCGCCTCCGCCGCCCCGCCGCGTCGCCCGGACACTCGTGCGGGCGCCGACGGGCGCCGGGGCAAGCAGGCACGGATGGCCGGTCGGGTCACGCTCACCGTCGTCGCGGTCCTCGCGCTCGTGATCACCGGCGGCGGCTGGAGTTACCTGCAGGCCACCGGCAACAGCTTCACCCAGATCGACGCGCTCGGCGGCGGCAACTCCGAGGACGTCCTCGACGGCGACATGCAGCTCGGCGACGAGAACTACCTCATCGTCGGCACCGACACCAGAGCGGGCATCAACGCCGACATGGGCGCGGGCTCGGCCACCGATACCGAAGGCGCCCGCGCCGACACGGTGATGCTGGTGCACATCCCGAAGAACCGTTCGCGCGTGGTGGTCGTGTCGTTCCCGCGTGACCTCGATGTCACCCGCCCGGTGTGTTCGAGCTGGGACAACGAGAAGGCCACCTACACCGACGAGAAACTCCCGTCGGCCATGAGCGACAAGCTCAACGCCGTCTACGCCCGCGGCGGGCCCAAGTGCCTGGTCGACGTGGTGCGCAAGATGTCGGGCCTGACCATCGGCCACTTCATCGGGATCGACTTCGCCGGCTTCGAGGCCATGGTCGACCAGATCGGCGGCGTCGAGGTGTGCTCGACCAAGCCGATCATCGACGGCGTCCTCGGCACGGTGCTCGAGACCTCGGGCAAGCAGCGGGTCACCGGCGAGACCGCGCTCGATTACGTGCGCGCCCGGCATGTGGTCGGCGAGGAACGCAGCGACTACGACCGGATCAACCGCCAGCAACGCTTCCTCGCCTCGCTGTTGCGTGGCGCGCTGTCGAGCAAGGTGCTCTTCGATCCGGGCAAGCTCAACGGGTTCATCCAGGCGTTCACCGCCCACACCTTCGTCGACAAGGTGAACCCGCAGGACCTGCTGTTGCTCGGGCGTTCCTTGCAGAAGATGGACGCGGGCGCGGTGACCTTCCTGACCATCCCGACCGCGGGCACCACCTCCTACGGCAACGAGATTCCGCGCGAATCCGACATCAAGGCCATCTTCCGCGCGGTCATCGACGACCAGCCGCTGCCGGGTGAGACCAAGGCGCCCGAGGTGGAGAGCTCGGCGCCGGCACCGGCCCCGGTCGCGCCGAAGCAGTACGCGGTCGCCCCCGGCACGATGTCGCTGCTGGTGTCCAACGGTTCGGGCACGGCGGGCGCGGCCGGGGCCGTGGCCTCCAAACTCGGCTACCAGGGCTTCGGGATCTACAGCACCGGCAACTACGCCGGCGGCAGCGCGACGACCTCCAAGATCCGCTTCGCCGCCGGCCTGGAGGCCGAGGCCGCCACAGTGGCGAGCACCATCCCCGGTGCGGTTCTCGAGCAGGCCAACGAGCTGGGCAGCATCATCGAAGTGGTGGTCGGCACCGATTTCGCGGGCACCGTCCGCACCGCCACCCCGGTGGGCGCGGAACTGCCGAGCGTGCCGATCGGCGAACCGCTCAGCGCGGGCCCGATCGCGTTGCCGTCCGACCTCGAGCACATGAACGCCGCCGACGACACCTGCAAGTAAAGATCGGCACCGCTGACCTGCCACGACACTGCCATGCGGCATTAACCCGGTGTTGGGTGACAGCGTTGCGGGTACCCAGTAGGGTCTGCAATTATGCGTGTCATCTACAACGAGCAAATGGCCGACCTCGCCAACCTCCTCGGCGAGATGGCCGGTCTCGCTGGCCAGGCCATGGAACAGGCCACCCAGTCACTGCTGCAGGCCGACCTCGGCCTGGCCGAGCAGGTCATCGGCGAGCAGGATCGGATCTCGGTGATGATCGCCGAGGCCGAGGAGAAGGCCTTCGCCCTGCTCGCGCTGCAAGCCCCCGTCGCGGGCGACCTGCGCCAGGTCGTCAGCGCGATCCAGATCGTCGCCGACGTCAACCGGATGGGCGCGCTGGCACTGCACGTCGCCAAGGTGACCCGCCGCCGCCACCCCGCCCACGCCCTCCCGGAGTCGGTCAACGGCTACTTCGCCGAAATGGGCCGCATCGCCGTCAACATGGGCGCGGGCGCCAAAGAGGTACTCGAGACTCGCGACCCCGAGCGCGCCGCCCAGCTCAACCAGGACGACGAGGCGATGGATGACCTGCACCGCCACCTGTTCACCCTCCTGATGGACCGCGAGTGGAAGTACGGCGTCGCCGCCGCCGTCGACGTCACCCTGCTCGGGCGCTACTACGAGCGCTTCGCCGACCACGCCGTGGAGATCGGCCGTCGGGTGATCTTCCTCGTCACGGGCGTCCTGCCGAGCGACGAAGAAATCGAAACCAGCTGAAAGCTGTTCCACCTCCCCGCGTATTCAGGCCGGACCTGAGCGCGGGGAGTTCTGTTTCTACGGTTCGGCAGTAGTCTCCCCCGCACTCGGCGAGCGCCGACGAAACAGGAGGCCCGCAACGGGCTTGTCGAGGCGGTCCTTGACCGCGTTCCAAAGGTCGGCGCCGCTTGGATCATTGTCTCCCCCAGAATGGTTAGGTAGGCTTCGTATCGGGGGGCGAATAGCGCAACCTCTGTGAAATCTTCTGAAGGGGAACAGGATTCACGATGGTAGTACGATTGATCTCTGGTGCGTTGGTCGGTGTGGCCACGATCTTGACCGCGACGATGCTTGCCCCGCAAGCTGCTGCTGCGCCAACAGCGCGTTGCGATGCGTATACCGTGGGCAACGTTCAGTATGAGGGCGGCACGAAGTGGCTGTGTTACTCCTACGGCGGCGGCTCGTACGGATGGATCACTGTCTAAGAGGGATCCGGCTCCTGCTGCGAGCTATGACGTCGTCACAGCCCGCTGACGTCAAGCGGTAGGAAGATCACGCGGACGCTCGACTGGGATTTCTCAGTCGAGCGTCTGCGTGAATGTCCGCGATGCCATTTCGATGAATATCGAGAATTGTTTGTGCCGCGTCGGCTGCGACTCTCCGAACTCTGTTGTGTCACAGAATATGACGCGCCGGCCAGCGGTGGCTACAAAGTCCCGGACGCGACCTGTCGCCGAACCACCGACGTACATTCCGTTTGCACTACTCACTACGCCGACGCAAAACGCTCGACTGGAACCCAGCCGAGCGTCTCACTGTCCATTGACCGCCGAATCCAGCCGAGCCCTTATCCGAAGCGGCCGGAGATGTAGTCCTCGGTGGCGCGCTGAGTGGGGTTGGAGAAGATCTTCTCGGTGTCGTCGATCTCGATCAAGCGGCCGGGCTTGCCCTGGGCCTCGAGGTTGAAGAAGCCGGTCTGGTCACTCACGCGAGCGGCCTGCTGCATGTTGTGGGTGACGATGACGATCGTGAACTCTTTCTTGAGCTCGGTGATCAGGTCCTCGATCGCCAGGGTGGAGATCGGGTCGAGCGCCGAACACGGCTCGTCCATGAGCAGCACGTCGGGCGAAACCGCGATGGCGCGGGCGATGCACAGACGCTGCTGCTGACCACCGGAGAGGCTGCCACCGGGCTTGTCGAGGCGGTCCTTGACCTCGTTCCAGAGGTTGGCGCCCTTGAGCGAGCGCTCGGCGACCTCGTCGAGTTCCTTCTTGTTGCGCACGCCCTGCAGCTTCAGCCCGGCCACCACATTGTCCTTGATCGACATGGTGGGGAACGGGTTCGGGCGCTGGAACACCATGCCGATGGTGCGGCGCACGCCGACCGGGTCGATCGAGGAGCTGTAGATGTCCTCACCGTCGAGCAGCACGGCACCTTCGACGCGGGCGTTCGGAGTCACCTCGTGCATGCGGTTGAGCGAACGCAGCACGGTGGACTTGCCGCAGCCGGAGGGGCCGATGAAGGCGGTGACGCTGCGCGGCAGCACGGTCAGTTCCACATTCGCCACGGCGTGGAAGCTGCCGTAATAGATGTTGAGATCTTTGACGTCGATCCGCTTGGCCATGAGGAGTATTCCGTTCGCTTCTATCGGTTCCGGGTGAGCAGCTTGTTGACGCCGGCGGCCGCCAGGTACAGCACCGCGATCATCAGGATGAGCGTGAGCGCCGCACCCCAGACACGTTCGCGGCCCGCGGCTTCCGGGTTGGCGAGCTCTTGGTAGATCAGCAGCGGCAACGAGGCCATGTTGCCGTCGAAGATGTCCTGGTTGATCGACTTCGCGTAACCGACCAGCACCAGCACGGGCGCGGTCTCGCCCATCACTCGTGCGAGCGAGAGCAGGATGCCGCTGATCATGCCGGGCGCGGCGGTGGGGATGACGATCCGCAGGATGGTCTTCCACTTCGGCACGCCGAGCGCGTAGGACGCCTCACGCAGCTCGTCGGGGACGAGCTTCAGCATTTCCTCGGTACTGCGCACGACCACCGGCAGCATCAGCAGCACCAGTGCCAGCGAGACCGCGAACGCGCTCTGCGGCATCCCGAAGGTGGCGATCCACAGCGCGAAGATGAACAGCGCCGCGACGATCGAGGGCACACCGGCCAGGATGTCGACCATGAAGGTGGTGACCTTGGCCAGTCGGCCGCGACCGTATTCGACCAGGTAGACCGCGGCCATGATGCCGAGCGGCACCGCGATGATCGAGGCGACCGCGGCCTGCACGATGGTGCCGTAGATGGCGTGGTAGACACCACCGCCGGTCTGGTCGGGCAGGATGCCCTTCTGCGAGTTGAACCACCAGTCGGCGGAGATGATCGCCGTGAAACCCTTGCTGATCACCAGCCCCAACACCCACACCAGCGGGATCAAGGCGATGACGAAACAGAGGGTGACCAGGCCGGTCGCGACGTTGTTCTTGATCCGCCTGCCGGTACTGACGTGCCGGAAGGTCGGTGCCTTGAGCGGCTTGTCGAGGGTCGTCGTGGTGGTCATCAGCCGTTCACCTTTCCACCGGAGGCCAGGCGGGCCAGTGCGTTGACGATGAAGGTCAGCGCGAAGAGAACGAAGCCGGCGGCGATGTAGGCGCCGGTCGGCAGCGGTGAACTGAACTCCGAGGCCGCCGAGGCGATCTTGGAGGCGAAGGTGTAGCCGCCGTCGAACAGCGACCAGGTACCCGCGTTACTCGCGGTGCGGAGCACCACCAGGACGGCGATCGTCTCACCGAGTGCGCGACCGAGGCCGAGCATGGAGCCCGCGATCACGCCGCTGCGACCGTAGGGCAGCACAGTCATTCGCACGACTTCCCACTTGGTGGCGCCGAGAGCCTGGGCCGCCTCGATGTGGGCGCGCGGGGTGAGCGCGAACACTTCGCGGGCCACCGAGGTGATGATCGGCAGGATCATCACGGCGAGCACGACGCCGGCGGTGAAGATGGTGCCGCCACCCGCGATCGAGACATTGCCGTCGGCGAACAGGAAGAACCAGCTCAGATTCTCGTTGAGGAAGTTCTGCACCGGCGAGATCTGCGGCGCCAGTACCAAGAAGCCCCACAGGCCGAACACGATGGAGGGCACCGCGGCGAGCAGGTCGATCAGCATCGTGAAGGGCTTGCCCAGCCGCGACGGCGCGTAGTGCGTCAGGAACAGCGCGATACCCACACCGATCGGCACCGCGACGATGAGCGCGAACACCGAGCTCAAGACCGTGACCATGAACAGGTCGCGGATACCGAAGCGGAGATTGTTGGCATCGCCGGTCGAGAACTCGGTGCTGGTGAAGAAGTTGGCGTTGTTGGCCATGAGCGAGGGGACCGCGCGGATCAGCAGGAACAGCGCGATCAACGCGATGGCCGCGACGATGGTCGCGCCCGCCGCGGTGGCCGTCCACCGGAAGATCGTCTCGGCGTTCAGGCGGCCGGTACGACCCCCGTCAGGGGCCTTGTCGATTTTCGGTTCGGTCGGCATATTCGCAGTATCTCCGGCCGCCCGTGGGCTCGTCGAATCCGACGAGCCCACTGCGGTCACCTCAGGGTTCATGGTCATGGCCGGGAAGCGATCAGGAGATTGCGTTGATCGCGGTGGTCAGCTTGGTCTTGAACTTTTCCGGGATGGCGATGTAGCCGGCCTGGTCCAGTCCTTCCTGGCCGTTGGTGACGGCCGAGGTCAGGAACGCCTTGACTGCCTTCGCGGTGTCGGCATCGGCGTACTTCGAGCACACGACCTCGTAGGTCGGCATGATGATCGGGTACGCGCCCGCCTCGGCCGGCTTGTAGAACGAGCTCACGTCGAGCACGAGGTCGTTGCCCTCGCCCTTGATCTTCGCGGAGTCGATGGCCTTGCCCGCGGACTCGGTGCTCAGCGCGACCGGGTCCTTGGAGGCCGAGGTGACGATCTGCGCGATCGACAGGTTCTGCGCCTTGGCGAAGGACCACTCGTTGTAGGTGATCGAGTTCTTGGTGTTCTTGATGGCGGCCGAGGTGCCCTCGTTGCCCTTGGCGCCTTCACCGACGCCACCGTTGAAGGTCTTGCCGCCGCCCTTGCCCCACGCGCCGTCCGAGGCCGCGTCGAGGTAGAGCTGGAAGTTGTCGGTGGTGCCCGACTCGTCGGAGCGGAAGATCACGGCGATCTTCTCCGAGGGGAGCTTGGCGTCGGGGTTGAGCGCCTTGATCTCGGGGGCATCCCAGGTGGCGACGGAGCCGTTGAACACCTTGGCGGCGGTCGGGCCGTCGAGGACCAGGTCGGTCACGCCGTCGATGTTGTAGGTCACCGCGATCGGGCCGAACACGGTCGGCAGGTTCCACGCGGGGCTCGCGCAACGCTCCTGCGCCTTGGCGGGCTCTTCCTTCTTCGAGCTCAGCGGCGAGTCCGAGCCACCGAAATCGGTCTGGCCGCCGATGAACTCGTTGACGCCGGCGCCGGAGCCGCTCGAGGTGTAGTTCAGGGTGAAGCCGTCGCAGTTGGCCTCGTAGGCGGCGACGAAGCGCTCCATGGCGTTCTTCTGCGCCGACGAACCGCTCGCCTTCAGAGCCGTCTTGCCGCCGCACTCGACGTTGGAGTTGGCGGTCATACCGTTTTCGCCGGCGGCGTTGTCGTCGCTGCCACAGGCGGCCAACGACATGGCGCCCGCGGCGAAGACGCCGACGAGGGCACTGGTGCGCTTGAAGTTCACTATTCCTCCGACAATGCTGGGTGTCTCACTCGGTCCCTCACCGGCCCGAGCGAGCGGGGTGGTGCGTTCTCCACAGGGAGATGCGCGCACCAGGCGACGACTGTGCCGCCCAAGAAATAACCTAGGGCGGTCCGGTTGACAGTTGGCCCGGTGTGGGTTAACGGAGAATGAACAGCCTCGCGCCATCAATGCCGCGGCTGTGACGTTAGCCCCAGTTTTACTCGCACTTGCCCGGTCGGCCTCGCGATATTCTCCTCGCGCACCAGAGTTCACCTCGGCTGTGAGGTGTCTCGCATCAGGGCAGCGCGTACGCCACGTCGATGTGCGCGGGGGCGAATCCGAGCTTGGTGTAGGTGCGCACGGCGGCGGAGTTGTCGGCCTCGGTGTAGAGCAGCACTTCCGTGGACCCGGCCGCGCGCAGGTGCCGCAGACCGGCCAGGGTCAGCAGTCTGCCGAGGCCACGCCCCTGCGCGGACGGGTCGATGCCGACCACGTACACCTCACCGGCCGGGGCGGCGTCGGGATGCTGTTTGGTCCAGTGGAACCCGAGCAGGCGGGTCGGATCGGCGGCATCGAAGGCCAGGAACAAGCCGGCCGGTTCGAACCAGGATTCGGCACGTCGGGCGGCGAGGTCGCGCTCGGTCCAGCCGCCCTGTTCGGGATGCCAGGCGAACGCCGCGTTGTTCACGCGCAACAGTTCGAGGTCGTCGACGAGACCCGCGTAGGTGCGCACGATGAGGTCTTCGGGGAGCTCGAGTTCCGGTAGCTCCGGGGTAACCAGGGAGCGGCGCATCTGCCACAGCTCGCGGGCGGTGACCAGCCCGAGGCCCGCGGCCAGCGCCTTGGCCGCGGGCAGGTCGCCGTGCGCCCACACCCTGGCGCCGGCGCCACCCTCGGCCAGTGCGGTGCCGACCAGATCCGCGCCGATGCCGTCACCGCGCGCGGCGGGATCCACGGCAGCCTCGGCCATCGCGGGGTGTTGCTCATGTGCCGCAACGAGATTCGCGTACCCGACCACCTCACCGGCGCGGACCGCGAGCAGATGCCGGGTCGACGGGTCGACGTCGGCGAGCGACAGCACCGCCTGCTCCGAGACCGGGGCCACGCCGTCGACGTCGGCGGCGCGGTCGAGCAGCGCGCGCACCTCGACCGCGGTGCCCGGCTCTAGTCGATCGGCCCAGGTCAGGTTTGCTGTCTTCGGCATCGCCATCCTCCTCGGTGCGCGGGCGGGTCCACCGGAGGTCAGCCCGAGCGCCGGTGCGCTACGCCATCGCCACCGTATTGCGACGCGCCGACGAGCGCTACCTCCACCGCAGCGACCGGGTGCCCGGGACTACTGAGCGGAGCCGTTGGCCGGGACGAAGGAGTCGTCGCCGTCGATGTCCTCGTCGGCGAAGGTCACCGCCTCACCCTTGGCCGCGGCTGTTCGGGCCGGGCGCACCGCCTTGTAACCGACATTGCGCACGGTGCCGATCAGCGACTCGTATTCGGTGCCGAGCTTGGCGCGCAGGCGTCGCACATGCACGTCGACGGTGCGGGTGCCGCCGAAGAAGTCGTAGCCCCAGACCTCCTGCAGCAGTTGGGCGCGGGTGAACACCCGGCCCGCGTGCTGAGCGAGGTACTTGAGCAGCTCGAATTCCTTGTAGGTGAGGTCGAGGGGGCGACCACGCAGGCGCGCGGTGTAGGTGCCCTCGTCGATCACCAGCTCACCCAGGGTGATCTTGCCGGTGTTCTCCGGGCTGGCCACCCCACCGTTGCGCCCGACCAGCAACCGCAGGCGCGCATCGAGTTCGGCGGGACCGGTGCCGGGCAGCAGGATGTCGTCCAGGCCCCAGTCCGCGTTGACAGCCACCAGGCCGCCCTCGGTCAGGACCGCGACCACCGGCACCGACGAGCCGGTGCTGCCGAGCAGACGGCACAGACCGCGCGCGGCCGCCAGGTCGGTTCTGGCGTCGACCAGCGCGACATCGGCACTGCTCGCCTCCAGCAGGGACGACACCTCGGTCGGCGCGGGCCGGACGTTGTGCGCCAGAAGCGTCAACGACGGCAGGACCGCATCGGGGTTGGGGTCGGAGGTCAGTAGGAGCAGCTCCATGGGGCTCTCCTCCTATCTCGTTGCTCCGCGGACGACAGCAGCCGCGCAGCTACGTCGCCGAAACACAGGTTTAGTCGTGTGCAACATTAGCGCCTATACCGCCACGACCTCGCAACACGGCGTCCAATTTGTGTCTTTCGCGCTGCGCTCGACGCGGGTCGCCCCGCCGCCGAACCGACCGGAGGGTTCGGCAGGGTCTGCTCTTCCGTCTCCGACGGAAGAAGCCCGGCGGGGGCGAGAAGTGCGGCCAACGGGCCCGCGACCCGCGGCGCCCGCCGCCGTAAATATAGAGTCCTACCCATGCGCAAGCTGATCATCGGGCTTCTCTGCCTGGCCGGTTTGGCGGTGGTCATCGATTTCGGCGCCGCCGCCTACACCGAATACCACGTCTCCCGCCAACTCCGGGCAGGCGCGGATCTCTCGGCCGATCCGGAAGTCACGTTCCACGGATTCCCGTTCACCGCTCAGGCGATGAGCGGCCGCTACGACGACGTGACCATCCGCGCCCGCGGCATGCGCCCCGACATCCCCGGCGAGATCGGCATCGAGGCCAATCTCCAAGGCCTGCACGCCCCGGCGAGCGAATTGCTCGACGGCGCGGCGCGCAATGTGCAGGTCGACCGTATCGACGCCAGGATGCACATCGAGCCCACCGAGCTCGGCAAGCTCTTCGGCATCCCCGACCTGCAGGTACACACCCGTCCCGCCGACAAGTCCGACGGCACCGGCGGTTCGGGCGGTTCGGGCATGACCACCGCGGGGGCGCTCGTGCTCACCGGCACCCTGGCGACCGCGCCGAACGGCCGCGTCCTCAGCGCGGGCGTCGTGCCCACCGGCAGCAGTACCCGGGTGCCCGTGCAGGTGCAGGCCGACCTGCTGCTCGACGGCGATCAGGTCCGCATCCAGGCCACCGGCTTCTACCGCGACAGCAACAGCGGACCGGCCGATACGACGGCCGCTACCAAGTCGGAGATCCCCGAGGCCGATCGTGGCGCGGTGCTCGAGCGGTTCAGCCGTACCATCGATACCAAGGAGTTGCCGTTCGGTGTCGCACCGACCGAGGTGTCGGCGCTCGGCGGCCAGATCGTCGTCGAGGGTGTCGGCCGCAACGTCACCATCGACCTGGACCGATTGCAGCAACCATGATCGAGATCGTCATTCTGGCCGTTGTCATCGTGGCCGCCGTCGCGGTCGGCTTCTACCTGTCGCGCAGGCAGGGACAGGTTCGTCCCGCCACCCTCGACCCCGAGACGCAACAGCGCGCCCGCCTGCTCGACGCCGCCGGTGTCACCCGCACGGCCCCCGCGGTGCTGCACTTCTCGGCCGACTGGTGCGGCCCGTGTGAGGCGGTCCGCCGGGTCGTGGCCGGGGTCACCGCCGAGTTGTCGGAGTCGCCGAATGCCCCGCGCGACATCGAGATCGACATCGACGCCGACCCCGCGCTCGCCCGCGAACTGAACGTCCTCTCCCTGCCGACGACCTTCGTCTTCGACGCCGAGGGCAAGGAGCGCTTCCGCATTTCCGGAGTTCCGAAAGCGGGCGACCTTCGCACTGCACTCGAGCCCCTGACCGTGTGATCTCCGTCTGTGTTCCGGGCCCCCGAGACATTCCCCGGCGAGACCGGGTAAACTACTTTTCGTGCAAACCGACCACGAGCTGATGCTCACCCGACGCCGCACAGTTGATCTGTGTCGCCTCGGTGGTTGTTGCTGCCTGTGCTGCTGACCGATCGGCCCCGTCTCTCCCGAGATTTCTGACGTCGATCCATGCCCGCCGTGCGAGTGATCCTTCCGATCCCCCGGTGACCAGGCAGATCCCTGACTTACTGACAAGCCAAGGAGTTCGCACAATGACCATCTCCGATTCCCCACCTCGCGTCGATGTCCGCGGGCCGCGTTTCGTGGCCTGGGTGAGCACCGGCGTGCTGATCCTGGTGCTCCTCGTCGGCGCCTTCTCGACCGCCGCGGCCGCGATTCTGATCGGCCTGCAGGCCGTCGTCTTCGCGATCGGCGCGGTCGCGGGCCCCGCCGGGCACCCGTACGGCCGGATCTACGCCGCGTTCGTCGCGCCGCGCAACGGTCCGCCGACCGAGACCGAGCCCGTGCCGCCGCTGCGTTTCGCGCAGGCACTCGGCCTCGTGTTCGCCGGTCTCTCCCTGCTGGGCTTCGCGCTCGGCTCCCCGATCGTCGGCGCGGTGTTCGCCGGCTTCGCCCTGTTCGCGGCGTTCTTGAACGCGGCGTTCGGGGTCTGCCTGGGCTGCCAGATCTATCCGCTGGTAGCCCGCTTCCGCCGGTCAGCTCCACACATTGGCGGAACTGGCCGACCCTCCGTGGTTACGCAGGCTGCCTCCTCCGGGCCTGAGTCCAACTCCGCCGCCCCGGCACCGAACTGACCCCCTTGCACGTCATCTCTGAAAGGAACAACATGGCTCGCTCCGATGTCCTGGTCTCCGTTGACTGGGCCGAAGAGAACCTCAACGCCCCCGGCGTCGTCTTCGTCGAGGTCGACGAGGACACCTCCGCCTACGAAGGTGGCCACATCGAAGGCGCCGTTCGCCTCGACTGGAAGACCGACCTCCAGGACCAGGTTCGTCGCGACTTCGTGAACCAGGAGCAGTTCTCCGACCTGCTCTCGGCGCGTGGCATCGGCAACGACGACACCGTCGTGCTGTACGGCGGCAACAACAACTGGTTCGCCGCCTACGCATACTGGTACTTCAAGCTGTACGGCCACAACGACGTCAAGCTCCTCGACGGCGGCCGTAAGAAGTGGGAACTCGACGGTCGTCCGCTCTCGCGTGACGCGGTTTCGCGCCCGGCCACCCAGTACAAGGCCGCCGCCCCCGACCTGAGCATCCGTGCCTTCCGCGACGAGGTCATCGCCGCGATCGGCACCAAGAACCTGGTCGACGTGCGCAGCCCCGACGAGTTCTCGGGCAAGATCCTCGCTCCCGCGCACCTGCCGCAGGAGCAGAGCCAGCGTCCCGGCCACATCCCGGGCGCGATCAACGTGCCGTGGAGCAAGGCCGCGAACGAGGACGGCACCTTCCGCAGCGACGCCGACCTGGCCGAGCTGTACAAGGACGCGGGCCTGGACGGCGAGAAGGAAACCATCGCCTACTGCCGCATCGGCGAGCGTTCCTCGCACACCTGGTTCGTGCTGCAGGAGCTGCTCGGCCACCAGAACGTCAAGAACTACGACGGCAGCTGGACCGAATACGGTTCCCTCGTCGGAGCGCCTATCGAGTTGGGAGCGTAATCAATATGTGTGCAGCACCTACCCAGGGACAGGCCATTCCGGCCGGCGTCGACGTGGAGAAGGAAACGGTCATCAGCGGCCGCGTCCTGAGCACCGACGGCCAGCCCGTCGGCGGCGCGTTCGTGCGCCTGCTCGACGGCAACGGTGACTTCACCGCCGAGGTCGTGGCGTCGGGCACCGGTGACTTCCGCTTCTTCGCCGCGCCGGGTTCGTGGACCCTGCGCGCGCTGAGCTCGTCGGGCAACGGCTCCGCCGAGATCAGCCCCGAGGGCGCGGGCATCCACTCGGTCGACGTCGCGGTCGCCAAGTAAGAAAGCTCACAACGGCCCTGGTAGTTCCTGTGCGGGAACTACCAGGGCCGTTTTCGTATCTGTTGCGCCGAGTAGCTAGACTCCGATCGTGGTCATCTTCTTCGAGGTACTCCTAGTCGCCGTGTCGATTCTCATCGGCTGGTTCGGCCTGTACGTCCTCTACCGGCTGTTCACCGAGTCATGAGCGGACTCGCTGGCGAAGGTAACGAACCGGCCGAGCGAGCGAGTACCGAGCAAAGCGCTCCGGCCGAGCGCCGTAGCGGCGACGAAGCCGTCACCGTCGCCGCCGAGCGGGCGAAGGAAACCGGCGCCCGCAATATCGCGGTGCTGCCCGATCTTCCCCTGCCCGAGGACACGGCCAATCTGCGCCACGGCCCAGATCTGAACCACGCGATGCTGGCCCTGCTGCCGCTGGTGGGCGTATGGCGCGGCGAGGGCGAGGGCAACCACCCCACCGACGGTGACTACCGCTTCGGCCAGCAGATCGTCGTCTCCCACGACGGCGGCGACTACCTGGTCTGGGAATCGCAGACCTGGAAACTCGACGCGGAGGGCGCGTACACCGCCCCCGACCTGCGTGAGAGCGGCTTCTGGCGGGTCGGCGGCGAGGGCGCCGACGAGATGCTCGAGCTCCTGCTCACCCACAGCAACGGCGTGGTCGAGCTGTACTACGGCAAGGCCCGCAACCAGGCCTCCTGGGAGCTCGCGACCGACGTCTCCATTCGCAGCACCTCCGGCGTGGTGGTGGGCGGTGCGAAACGCCTCTACGGCATCGTCGACAACGGCGACCTCGCCTATGTGGAAGAACGAGTCGATCCCGACGGCGCGCTCGTCCCCCGCCTGTCGGCGCGGCTGGTGCGCTACATCGGCTGACGATCCTTCGCGAACGGCCCGCCCAGATCTCTACTGGGCGGGCCGTTTTCGTTCCGACATGGAGCGACCCCCGAGCCGTTCCACCGCGTTCGATGAACGTGATGGTCCCGGTTGGATCGTCCGGGGGCTCGGGGGTCGGGTGACTGCCTGGGATTCGCTCAGCGCACCGCTGGGGAATCTCCCGCAGTGGAGCTGCTAGCGGGCAGCCACCTCACGCATCCGATGAACATACATTCTTCAGACCACCTCCTCTCTTGTGTACTGATGAATCTAGCTCCGCCCGACGCGGTCGGCAATTGATTTAATTGCGCGCCTGACCTGGGTGGATACGTACTACAGGCCGGGTACCGGCTGGCACGCGCGCACCGACTCGTTCAGACTCCGACTGTTCGCCGAGCCCCTCCTCGGTCCCCCGGTAGGGTCACGGGGTCCGAGGAGCATCGGCGCGAAAAGTGCCGGCAGCCGGACTGATCCAGGCGTTTCGGTAGTAATCGCCGGATCCGGGTTGCGCGGCGGAGTCGTCGGCGGTCAGCCCAGTCGGCCCACGTTCTGGGCGAATTGGCCGATGATGTTGCCGGTGGGCGCGTAGTTGGCCACGACATAGGCGGTGGAGCCATAGCATGAGGCCCCGATTCCAAGCTGTCTGCTGCTTTTCCAGACCGTCTGTGTGAAGTGACCGGCTTTGCGGTGGTTCGCCGTATCGTCAGGATTGTTGAAGTCGTAGTCCCTGATCTCGTTGTACCAGGCCTGGACGACGGTCTCGCCACCGAGCTGCCGCGATGGATCCGACACCCAAGACATGTATAGGTTTTCGCCGTATTTGTTTTGCGTCCGGTGGGCGAATTGATCGGTGCGGGCCAGATGGTCCGCCCACTCCTGAGCCCAAGTGCTGATCGTTGCATCCAGTACCAGCGGTGGCGCGCTGTGGCGTGCCCGATATTTGTTGTGTGCCGTGAGCATCTCTTGGCTGATCGTCGGCGACACACAGCGTTTGTCCTGCTCATCGGCGCCGGCGGTGCCCGTAGAAGTCAGGGCTGCCGCCAGGAGCACGGTGGCGGCGGCGGAAAGGACACGGTCAAGACGCATGACGATCTCCCGAAGGAAGTGGGGATGGTGCGTGGAACAGAAACCGCGAGATCATCATCCTAATAGTCCAGGTAGCAGAATCGCTCCAACTCCACCCGGGACAACACACCGAAACGCCCGTACCCAGGCACACCCGCGTCATCACGCCGACATGAAACCACCAGCTCAACAGCAGGATTCAGCCTGCACGCTCAGCGTGACTCTTCTCCCGGATGCTCCTCAACCGCCGATTACGACACGGCGCGCGGGTGGTCGACGCGGCAGTCGCCAGTAGCGCAGAGGGTCACGATCGTGTCGGCTCCGTGGCCGGTAGGGATCTGGTGGGTGACGACGACGACGGTGCGGTCGGCGGCGACGAGACCGCTGTTCGCGTCGAGAAGATCGCGCAGGAGTTGGTCGCCTTCGGCGGCGGCCAGGTGTTCGGTCGGTTCGTCCAGGAGCAGGGTGTGCGCGGGGGCGACGAGGGCGCGGGCGAGGAGGATGCGGCGGCGTTGGCCACCGGATACCGCTGCCGCGCCCGCGGTGAGCGGGGTGTGCACGCCGTCCGACAGCGAGTCCAGCCACGAGCCGAGTCCGACTGCGCGCAATGCCTTTTCTGCCTCGTCGGCGGTGAGATCACCACGCGCCACCCGCAGGTTCTCCAGGATCGAGGTCCCGAACAGGTGCGCGTCCTCGGCGAAGAACGTGACCCCGTCGCGAGGGGTGTCGAACAGCCCCGCCCACGCCATCAGCAACGTCGTCTTCCCCGCCCCACTCGGGCCGACCACAACCACTCGCCGTCCATCCGGCATCGGGATCCGGCGGGCCGCGGCGGCGGTGGGCATCCGCTGCTCGATCGAATCCCGGTCGGCCGCCGATTCGTTGTCCGCGAGTTCGACCGCCCCCCACTCACGCCGGGCTGCGCCGGCCTCGACATCGGCGGCGTCGGCACGGGGTGCGCGGGTCGCGGTACTCGCCGAGACGCTGCGCAGGCGGTGTAGGGCCGCGCGGGAGGTCGTGAGGGCGGTCGCGGCGGCCGGGAGGGCGCCCACCGCTTCGAAAGCGGAGAGGGGAACCAGCACGAGGATCGTGAGAGCCATCGGGGTCATGCCGCCGGGAAGTCCGCCGGTGGGGCCGTAGGCGGCGATGCCGACCAGCAGCGCACCGAAGGTACTGATCCCGATCGAGACCGGAGTAGCCGCTGCCGCCCAGGCACTGCGGGAGGCGGCCGAATCCTCGGCGACCATGGCACGACGAGAAGCGTTGTCCGCCACCGCGAGTGCCGCGTCGAGCCGACCGGCGACGCGAAGTTCGGCCGCGTGATCGAGCACCGTGAGTCCCTCGGCGGTGAACTCGGCCCGATCGGCCCGCACCGCCCGCTCGGCCTCACGGGCGGCAACGGCCGACAACCACGGCGCGAGAATCCCGGAAACACTGAGCGCGACAGCCAGAATCACCGCGGCGAGTGGCGAGATGATCGCGATCAACACCACTGCCGCCAGCGACAACACCACCGCGACCGCCACGGGCACCAACACCCGCACAACCACTGCCCCGAGGTCGTCGATATCGGCACCGATGCGCACCAGCACATCGCCGCGCCGCAACTCACGCTCCGCGGCAGGCACCGAGTCGAGGTTGCCCGCTTTCCCGCGACGTCCCGGGGCGGCCTTCGCCACACCGTGGAGATCAGCCGATGACTCGGCGCGCCCCGACTCGCCGACGTCGGATCGGTTCGCTCCCTCCTCGGCGAGCCCGGCCGACGAGGCGCTGCGATCCCGCCACCACCACACATCGGACCGGGCCAACGTGCGATACACCGTGGTCCGCGCGGTGGTCATCGCCCGCAACGCCACATCGTGGGTGGCCAGGCGTTCCAGGTACCGGCACAACCCCCGCGAGATGCCAAGCGCGCGCACCGCGACCACGGCGACGCTCAGGTGCAGCACCGGCGGCATCTGCCACGCCCGTGCGATCAACCACGCGGCCAGCGCGGCCAGAGCGAGCCCGCTCCCCAGCGCGACCACCCCCCACACGATCGCGACCGCGACCCGTGCGGGCGACAACGCGAGCAGCCGCCACATCTGCCGCAGATCGCCGATCACGAGGCCGCCACCGTGGCGCGGGCAACAGGTGTGTCGGCCGCGACAACCTCGATCACCGCATCCGCCGCTGCCAGCACGGTGGGGCGATGGGCGACGACCACCACGGTCGCACCGGCGGCGGCGCATTCGCGCAGGGTGTCGAGCACGCGTCGTTCGCTCTCGGGGTCGAGGTGGGCGGTGGGTTCGTCGAGGAGCAGGATCGGGCGTTGGGCGGCGAGCACGCGGGTCAGGGCGAGGCGTTGACGTTGCCCGAGCGACAGTCCGGTGCCGTTGCGGCCGACGACGGTGTCCCAGCCGTCCGGGAGACCGGCCAGCACGCTGTCGAATCCGGTGGCAGCACCGACTTTTCGCAGGTCGACGACACCCTGCCCCGACGTGGACCGCGCACCGAGCAACTCGATGTTCTCGCGCAGAGTGCCGGGAACCAGCACCGGTCGCTGCGGCAACCAGGCGACGCGATGCCACCAGCTCTCGGGGTCGAGCTCGCGAACATCGGTGCCGTCGACGAGAACGGCCCCCGCATCCGGCTCGATCAAACCCAGGATCGCCTGCATCGTGGTCGATTTCCCGCACCCGTTCGGCCCGGTCAGGACGGTTACCTGCCCGGGTTCGAGCACGGCTGTCAATCGATCGGGCGCGGTGCCCGTCCTCGCGGCGACAGACAATCCACGCAGAGTGATTCGTGCCGGTCCGTCGCCCGTGCCGGTCGTGAAGTTCTCGCCGACCACCCGCGTTTCCCCATCCCCGCCGCTCACCGCGCCCGCACTGGGCAACCCGGTCCCGCCGACATTCCCCCGCGCCGCCGGGCCGCCGGATGCGACGACGTCACCCCAGGCGGCGCGAGGAGCGGATTCGCCCCGCCGACGTGGTTCGAGTACCGCGAAAGCCCGGTCAGCCGCGGCCATCCCGTCCTGCGCCGCGTGGAACTTCTCCCCCACCTGCCGCAGCGGCCAGTACACCTCCGGCGCGAGGATCAACGCCACCAGCCCGCTGTACAACGCCATCTCCCCGAACACCAACCGCAGCCCGATCGTGACGGCGATCAACGCGACACTCAGCGTCGCGAGACTTTCCAGCACCATCGACGACAGGAACGCGATGCGCAGCGCGCGCATGGTCCGTCGGCGCAGCGAATCACCAAGGGCCTGCACCTGATCCACCATCGAAGGGCCCTCGGCACTCTCACGTCCCAGGGCGCGCAGGGTGGGCATGCCCGCGAAGAGGTCCAGGATCTGGTCCGACAGCCGGGTGGTCGCCGCGAGCGTCGCCTCGGCTCGCCCCTGGGTGAGCAGCCCGATCAGCACCATGAACACCGGGATCAACGGCACGGTGATCACCGCGATCAGCGCGGAGGTCGGATCGTGTAAAGCGATGACCACCAACACGACCGGCGGCACCAGGCCTGCGAGCAAGAGCGCGGGCAGGTAACCCGTGAACCACCCACGCAACCCGCTGAGCCCGTTGCCGACGACGACAGCGATCTCGGTGCGGCGCATGTCGAGTTCCCGCGGCGGCAGTTCGGCACCGGCCCGCAGCACCGCCGTCTCGAGCTCGGCGACCACCGCGCTCCCGGCCCGATGAGCCAACCGCGCCTGCCACCAACTCGCCAGCCCTCGCACCGCGACGGCTACCACCAGGACTGCCAATTCCGTGGTCCACGCGCCGAATTCACGCTTGCCCGGATCCGTGATGACCCCGGCGAGTACCCGCCCCAACACGATGGCGATCACCACGATCGTCGCCGTGATCACCAGCGCCAGCGCCACCGCGATCACCAGATGTGGCCGCGCCGACCGCGCGTACCGCCACAACCGTGGATCGACCGGCCGCCGCCCGGACCGCTTGCGAGCGCGCCCTTCCTCGGACGGGCCGGGCGCCGCGTCAGAGTCCGGCCTTTCGTGCGCGAATGCTTCTCGAGACGAGGCCGAGGCCATCTGTCAGCCCTTACCGCTCAGCGGCAAGCCGACCGGTGGCGGAATCTGTTCGACGCGAATTCGCTGCCGGAAAACCCAATAGGTCCATCCCTGATAGATCAGCACCACCGGCGTCGCGATCAACGCCGCCCAGCTCATCACCTTCAATGTGTACGGCGACGACGAGGCGTTGTAGATGGTGAGGTCGTAGAGCGGGCTGATGGTCGAGGGCAGCACATTCGGGAACATCGATCCGACGATCAACACCGTCGCCGAGATCACCGTCAGTGTCGTGCCGACGAAGGCCCATCCGTCGCGGCCCGCGAGGTTCGCGATGGCGGCGAGAACGAGGCCGAGCACGGCGGTGCCCACCGCGATCCAGGTCCACCCGGCGCCGTAGGCGAGCTGGGTCCACACGCCGAATCCGCCGACCACCACCACGGTGGGAATCAGTAGCGACCTCGCGATCCGCAAGGCGTCCGCCCGGACCTCGCCCGCGGTCTTGAGCACCAGGAACACCGCACCGTGCAGCGCGAACAGCACAGCGGTGGCCAACCCACCGAGCAGCGCGTACGGGCTGAGCAGGTCCCCCACCGAGCCGACCACCTGCTTGTCCGCGTCCAACGGCACGCCACGCACCATGTTCGCGAACACCCATCCCCAGGCCAGTGCCGGAATCCACGAGCCGATACCGATCCCGATATCGCACCAGGCCCGCCATTTCGGATCATTGATCTTGCCCCGGTATTCGATCGCGCACACCCGCAGGATCAACGCGACCAGCAGGAGCAGCAGCGCCAGATAGAACCCGGAGAACATGCTGGCGTACCACTCGGGAAACGCCGCGAACAGCGCACCGGCGGCGGTGATCAGCCACACCTCGTTGCCGTCCCATACCGGCCCGATCGTGTTGAGCACCACGCGCCTGCGCGTATCGGAACCCTTGCCGAGGATCGGCATCAACATGCCGACGCCGAAGTCGAAGCCCTCGAGCACGAAGTAGCCGGTGAACAACACGCCGATCAGGACGAACCAGAACTGTTGCAGACCCATCGTCGGCTCCTAGTACGCGAAGGAAAGTTGGGGAGTTTCCGGGCCGTCCGAACTCTCGGCGTGCGTGGACGTGTCCGGCCCGGTGGCGACATATCTGCGCATCAGGTAGAACCACACCACCGCGAGCGCGCCGTAGAGCAGCGTGAACACCACCAGCGAGAACAACACGGTCGTCGCGGAGTGTTCGGAGACGGCCTGCTGCACCGTCATCCGGATGTTGGGATCACCGGTCGGATTGGGCACCACCGCCCACGGCTGACGGCCCATCTCGGTGAACACCCACCCCGCCGCGTTGGCCAGGAACGGGGTGGGGATCGCGAGCAGGCTCAGCCAGGAGAACCATCGCTGATTCGGCACCCGGCCACCGCGCGTCACCCAGAATCCGGCCAACAGCAGCAGCACCGACCCGCCTGCCAGCCCGATCATGGCGCGGAAGGACCAGTAGGTGACGAACAGGTTGGGTCGATAGTCACCGGGTCCGTAGGCGACGTTGTAGGTCTTCTGCAGGTCGACCACGCCCTCGAGGGTCACCCCGCTGAATTCCCCCTCGGCGAGGTAGGGCAGCACATAGGGCACCTCGAGCACGTGGATCACGCCGTCGCAATTGTTGTGGGTGCCCACGGTGAGAACAGAGAAGTCGGGGTCGGTCTCGGTGTGGCACAACGATTCCGCCGAGGCCATCTTCATCGGCTGCTGTTCGAACATGAGCTTGCCTTGAATATCGCCGGTGAAGATCAGGGCGACGCCGGACAGCGCGACCACCACCAGCGACGCACGCCCGACCGGGCGCCACATTGTCCGCGCTTCTTCGAGTTTCGCCGGATCGCCGCTGCGCGCGTTGCGCACCATCCACCATCCCGCGATACCGGCGACGAAGGTGGCCGCGGTGAGAAACGAGCCGGCGACCACATGGGGGAAGGCGGCCAGCGTCGTGTTGTTGGTGAGCAGCGCCCAGATGCTTTCCAGCTCGGCCCGTCCGGTTTCCGGGTTGTAGCGAGCTCCCACCGGATGCTGCATGAACGAATTGGCCGCGATGATGAAGTAGGCCGAGGCGTTCACCCCGATGGCGACGATCCAGATCGTCGCCAGGTGCACCAGCTTCGGCAACCGGGTCCAGCCGAAGATCCACAGTCCGATGAACGTCGACTCCATGAAGAAGGCGATCAGCGCTTCCAGGGCCAGTGGCGCGCCGAAGACGTCGCCGATGAAGCGGGAGTACTCGCTCCAGTTCATGCCGAACTGGAATTCCTGCACGATGCCCGTCGCGACTCCGAGGGCGAAGTTGATCAGGAACAGCTTGCCGAAGAATTTGGTCAGCCGGTACCAGCGTTCGTCGCCCGTGATCACCCAGGCGGTCTGCATCATCGCGATCAGCGGAGCGAGACCGATGGTCAGCGGGACGAACAGGAAGTGGTAAACGGTCGTGATCCCGAACTGCCACCGGGAGACATCAAGGGTGTCCATCCGACCTCCACCGATCTTCTACGACGACTTGTAGTAGATCGTACGCCGGGAATCATCTCCCCCGTGCGTGACACCCGCCACGGCGCGAGAAAACTGTCATCCCAGGGGCACGCCCACCCGTGCCCCGCGAAAGGATCACCAGTCTCCGATGGTCCCCGGCCGTTCGATGCCGAGGTCGACCATGTCGATGATCTCCTGGGCGTTGTCCGGTGCCGACAGGCGCACACCGTCGAGCTGATTCACTCGCGCGGCAAGAGTGATGCTCGACATCAGCCAAATGCTGTCACAGTCGAAAAGGTCCGCGGTGAACAGCGTCTGGTACTTGCACTGCCAGCCCGACTTCTCCGCCACGTTGAACAGCGCACGCTGCGTGACACCGGGCAGCACGCCGCTTTTCGCGGGCACGGTGATGAGCTCCTTACCGCGCGCGATCACCACCGTCGAGCGCGGGCCCTCGAGCACCTTGTGCTCGGTGCTGTGGAAGATCACGTCCTCGGCGCCCATCCGCCGCGCGAACCGCAGCGCCGCCATGTTGGTCGCGTACGACAGCGTCTTCGCGCCGAGCAGCTGCCACGGCGCCGCCTGCGCGAGGTCGACCGAGATGCCGCGTGCCAGCGACATCACCTTCACGCCCTCGGCCCGCGCGGTCGCGACCCGAGCGGGCACCGGGGAGACGAGCACATACGCGGTGGGCTGCGGATCCTCCTGCGCCAATCCCGAGCGGGGTGCGTCGAATTCCGAGTCGCGGCCGCGCGTGTAGATCAGCCGCAACATTCCTTCCTCTTCCGCTCCCCATTCCTTCACGGCCAACTCCACCGCGGCGCGCCAACGCGACAGTCCCGGCTCCGGTAGTTCGAGCGCCTGCGCCGAACGACGCAGGCGCGCCAGGTGGAATTCCAGCGCGGTGGCCGTGCCGCCGCGCACCAAAATCGTTTCGAATACTCCATCGCCGCGAAGGGCGCCGATGTCGTCGGCATACAGCGACGGCACGTTCGCGTCAGCGACCGTCCCGTCGAGTGTCACAAGAACCCGTTCTCCCATGCGCCGAGCGTAGGCGTTATCGCTCTGTTACGCCTACGGCTGCATCGAATCGAGCATCTCGACGCGCCTGGGGAAGAAATATCGGCGTCGGTCGGGGCGTGGGCCGCAAGACGACACCGGATCGTCTGCGATGCCCACGTGCGGCGCGTCTCGGCAGACGCGCCTACAGTGGGTGTCGTGTCACAGGTCGTCTCCCCCAGTCCTGTTCTCCATACTCCGGGTGCCGTCGCGGGCGCACCCGATACCCCGGACGCCGCGGTCGCCTGGCATTACGGCGACCCGTTCGGCGAGCAGAAGGCCGCCGCACAGCAGGTCGCGGTCGTGGATCGCTCCCATCGCAGCCTCGCCACGATCACCGGCGCCGAGCGGCTGAGCTGGCTGCACACCATCACCAGTCAGCACATCGCCGCGCTGCCCGACGCGCACAGCGCCGAATCGCTCGACCTCGATCTCAACGGCCGCGTCCTGAACCACTTCGTCCTCACCGACCTCGACGGCACCGTCTGGATCGACACCGAAGCCGATCGCGGCGCCGAACTGCTGTCGTTTCTGCAGAAAATGGTGTTCTGGGCCGACGCCAAGCCCGTGGCCGCCCCCGATCACGCCGTGCTGAGCCTGCTGGGCCCGCGAGTGGACTCGCTGCTCGGCACACTGGGCATCGAGCAACTGCCCGAGACCTACGTCGCCGTGGCGCTGCCCGGTGGCGGGTTCCTGCGGCGGATGCCCGACTCCTTCGACCTCGTCGTCCCCCGGGCCGAGCTGTCGACGTGGTGGACCGAGCTCACCCGGGCCGGGGCCGCACCGGCAGGCATGTGGGCCTACGAGGCGCTGCGGGTGGCCGCGCTGCGCCCCCGGATCGGCGTCGACACCGACGAACGCACGATCCCGCACGAGGCCCGCTGGATCGGCGGCATCGCCGAGCGCGGGGCCGTTCACCTCGACAAGGGGTGCTACCGCGGCCAGGAAACCGTCGCCCGGGTTCACAACCTCGGCAAGCCGCCACGCAATCTCGTGCTGCTGCACCTGGACGGCTCGGCCGACGAGCGCCCGGCGACCGGCGACGACGTGACAGCGGCCGGGCGCACCGTCGGCCGCCTCGGCACCGTGATCGACCACTACGAACTCGGCCCGATCGCCCTGGCCCTGATCAAGCGTTCGGTTCCCGCCGGCACCGAGTTGGTGGTCGGCAGCACGGCCGCCGCCATCGACCCCGACTCGGTCCCCGCCGACGATACCGAGCAGGCGGGGCGCGCCGCCGTCAACCGGTTGCGCGGGCGATGACCCGTCCGGTCATGCGTGTCGGCGACACCGGCCGTGTCGAGGCCGTGTGTGTCGTACACGCCGAGATCGAGGTGCGCACCCGCGTGGGCCGCACCGCCATCGACAAGCGTCCGGTCGAGGGTCGGGTAGCGGTCGCCGCGCCCGGTCTGGCCGGCGACCACGTCTGCGATACCGCCCACCACGGCGGCGTCGACCAGGCCGTCTACGCCTACGCCGACGAAGACGCCCGCCGCTGGGCGAGCGAACTCGAGCGTGCGCTGCCCGCGGGGTGGTTCGGCGAGAACCTTCGCCTGACCGGCCTTCCGGTCAGCGATGCGGTGATCGGCGCGCACTGCACGATCGGTGACACCCTGCTCGAGGTCAGCGGCCCTCGCGTCCCCTGCGTGACATTCCAGCAGTGGTCCGGCGAACCGCGCTGGGTGAAACGGTTCGCCCTGCGATCCGACACCGGAGCCTACTTCCGGGTGCGCACCGAGGGCACGATCGGCGCGGGTGACGAGGTGCGCGTCGTGCACGTCCCCGACCACGGCATCACCGTGCGCGACCTGTTCACCGGCGCCGACCCCGCCCGCCTCGAACGCCTGCGCGCGGAGGAACCCACGATCTCCGCCGATGTTCACAGGCAGATCGACCGCCACACCCGAACCCGCGCCGACCTCACCCTCGAGGTCCGGGCATGAACGATCAGCGTCCGCAGGCTCACGTCACCACGGAGGTCTACGCATGAGCGTCGAACTGGTCGAAGTGGTTCGGTCCGGCTTCCGTGAGTGCGTGCACCGCGGCTCGGTCGTGATCCTCGACGCCTTCGGCACCCCCACCCTCGAACTGGGCCAGATCCACGGCCCGATCTTCCCGCGCTCCACCAACAAGCCGATGCAGGCACTGGCCTTGCTGCGCAACGGTTTCGACCCCGTCGACGACGACGAACTCGCCATCGCCACCGCCTCCCACTTCGGCGAGCCCGACCACATCGCCCTGGTCCGGCGTCTGCTCGACCGCTTCGGCTTCCGCGCCGAGGACCTCGCCTGCCCGCCCGACCTGCCTTTCGAGGAACGAGCCCGCGCCGCCGCGCTCACCGGCTCGGGCCCGAGCCCGCTGTACATGAACTGTTCCGGCAAACACGCCGCGATGTTGGCGGTCTGCGCGATCAACGACTGGCCGCGTACCGGGTATCTCGAGATCGAACACCCGCTCCAGCAAGCGGTACTGGCCACCATCGCCGACGTCACCGGCGAACCGGAGACCGATCTGGGCATCGACGGCTGCGGCCTGCCGATCGTGCCCGTCTCGCTGATCAACCTCGCGCGCGCCTTCGCCGGCTTCACCACGGCCGAGCCCGGCACCGCGCCGCGCCGGATCGCCGACGCCGTTCGGGCGAATCCTCGAGTGATTTCCGGCACGAGCGGCCCGGATCTGCTGGCCATGTCGGCGACCCCAGGACTGTTCTGCAAGATCGGGGCCGACGGCGTGCACGCGGGTGCTCTACCCGACGGAAGGGCCTTCGCGTACAAGATCGAAGACGGTCACGATCGGGCCCGGATGCCGCTGACGCTGGCGATTCTGCGCGAACTCGGCGTGGAGTGGACCGATCAGCACACCCAACTCGCCGCGACCGCGGTGTTCGGTGGCGACGCCAGAGTCGGTGTGATCCGCGCGATTCCGGGAGTTGTCTGAGACCGGGCGGTTCGGGCGAAGAAGGGGCAAACCGGGGCGCTTGGACAGGTCTTCGCATACTCCTGGGAGCGCGACGCCCTGACACACGCTAAAGTGTCTGTCAGGAAGAGTATTAATTCGAACGGGGCCGCCAACACACCCCAGGCCGCCCCGCAGTGACGCGAGGGGGTCAGCCATGGGCCGTGGCCGGGCTAAGGCAAAGCAGACCAAAGTCGCACGTGAGCTCAAGTACAGCTCCGCGCCGACCGACTTCGCGAGCCTTCAGCGCGAGCTGTCGGATAGCGATGCTTCGCCCTACTCCCAACCGAGGAGTAGTGCGGTGCTGTCCGATGAGGACGAGTCGCCGTCTCGTTGGAACGACGAGGACGACGGCTACGACAGCTGGCGCCGCTGATCGAACTGCGCAGAAGGGGGAGGCCGTCAGGCCTCCCCCTTCCAGCCGTTCCCAGGTGACGACAGGCTTGCACCAGTAGTAGCGAATATCTGAATACACGACGAGCGTCCTGTGCACACACAGGACGCTCGTCGTGTTCGTCGCCCCGAGGCCCCGACCACCCCGAGCCGACGGGCAAACCCTCCGCATATGGGATAACCGGTCGGTGGCTGAACAAACCCTCGACGCACTCGAGCCGGGTCGCGGCAATCGCGACCCGGCTCGGTGGGTGGTTCGGTCGATCAGAACCTGGGGTGGTCACCCAGCAGCACCGCGCGCGGCGCCTCGGCATCGGCGGCCTTCTTGACCTGACCCAGCGTCCAGCAATCGATGTGGCGGGCGGTGAGCACCGCCAGCGCACGATCGGCGTCCTCGGGCGCCACGATCGCGACCATGCCGACGCCCATGTTGAACGTCTTCTCCATCTCGATCCGCTCGACACGTCCGCGCTGGGCGATCATCTTGAACACCGGCGCCGGGTTCCATGTTCCGCGATCCAGCTCGGCCACCAGGCCCACGGGCAGCACGCGCGCCAGGTTGGCGGCGAGGCCACCGCCGGTGACGTGAGAGAAGGTGCGCACATCGGTTTCGGCGATCAGCGCGAGGCAGTCCTTGGCGTAGATGCGGGTCGGCTCGAGCAGTTCCTCACCGAGGGTGCGGCCGAACTCCTCGACGTAGCCGGTGAGCGACATCCGGTCGATGTCGAGCAGCACCTTGCGCGCGAGGCTGTAGCCGTTGGAGTGCAGACCCGAGGAGCCCATCGCGATAACGACATCGCCGGGGCGAACCCGGTCGGGGCCGAGCACCGCGTCGGCCTCGACGACACCGACGCCGGTGGCGGACAGATCGTAGTCGTCGGGGTCCATCAGGCCCGGGTGCTCGGCGGTCTCGCCACCGAGCAGTGCGCAGCCGGCCTTGATGCAGCCCTCGGCGATGCCGGAGACGAGCTCGGCGACCTTCTCCGGGATGACCTTGCCGATGGCGATGTAGTCCTGCAGGAACAGCGGCTCGGCGCCACACACCACCAGGTCGTCGACGACCATGGCGACCAGGTCGAGCCCGACGGTGTCGTGCTTGTCCAGCGCCTGGGCGACGGCGATCTTGGTGCCCACGCCGTCGGTGGAGGCGGCGAGCAGCGGTTCCCGGTATCCGCCCTTGAGCGCGAACAGCCCGGCGAAGCCGCCGATGCCGCCCTGCACCTCGGGTCGGCTGGCCTTCCTGGCCAATGGTCCGAACAATTCGACGGCGCGGTCACCGGCTTCGATGCTCACGCCCGCCGCAGCGTAGGAAGCGCCTGCACCGCTGGGTGTCTGTTCAGTCATTGTGGGGGAAAGCTCCAAACCGAATCGGCGGATAGATGCCTAGTAACTCTAAGTGATCCGCCAGTTCAGCTGTCGTGCGGCTCCTGACTCATTGTTCCAGTTCGGTGGCCGATGTCGGCGCTTCACGCCTGCCTGCGGAGGTCTCGGCCCGGCGCCGCCGCTGTTCGACGGGGTCGGGCACCGGAACCGCGGCGACGAGACGGCGGGTGTATTCGTGCCGCGGGTTACGCAGGATTTGCTCGTTGTCGCCTTCCTCGACGCAGGTCCCCGCACGCAGGACCATGATCCGGTCCGCGAGCTGGTCGACGACGGCGAGATCGTGGCTGATGAACAGGCACGCCCAACCGCACCCGCGCTGCAGGTCGGCGAACAGCTCGAGCACCGCCGCCTGTACCGATACGTCCAGGGCACTGGTCGGCTCGTCGGCCACGAGCAGATCGGGGTCGAGCACGAGCGCGCGCGCCAGACTGGCCCGCTGGCGCTGCCCACCGGACAGTTCGTGCGGATACCGATTCTCGGTGCCCGCGGGCAACTGCACGTCGTCGAGCATGTGCCCGACCCGCGCGCGGATGCTCGCCTTGTCGCCGATTCCGTGCACGACCAGGGGTTCGGCGACGCATTCGCCGACGGTCAGGCGCGGGTTGAGTGAACCGGCCGGGTCCTGGAACACGAACCCGAACCGCCGCCGGATCGGCCGCAGTTTGCGCTGGGACAGGTCCGCGATGTCCTGCCCGCGGATCAGCACATGCCCCTGGCTCGGCCGCTGCAGCGCGGCCACACAGCGCCCGATGGTCGATTTCCCCGACCCCGACTCGCCCACCAGCCCGAGGGTCTCCCCCGGCCTGATCTGCAAGCTCACACCGTCGACGGCCCGGAACGCGGGTCGACCGAACGGCCCGGGGAACGTGACGACCAGATCCCGCACATCGAGCACCGGCTCCACGGTCCGGTCGATCGCGGGTCGCTCGATGGTCGCCGCGCCGAGATGCGGAACGGCATCGAGCAACGCCCTGGTGTAGTCGGCCTTCGGGTTGGCGAACAGCTCGTGCACCGGCGCCTGCTCGACCACCTCCCCCGCGCGCATCACCACCACCCGGTCCGCGAGGTCCGCCACGACACCCATGTTGTGGGTGATCAGCACGATCGCACTGCCGAGCCGATCGCGCAGGTCGCGCAGCAGTTCCAGGATCTCGGCCTGCACCGTGACATCGAGCGCGGTGGTGGGCTCGTCGGCGATGATCACCTTCGGCTCACACGAGATGGCGATCGCGATCATCACCCGCTGCTTCTGCCCACCGGAGAGTTGATGCGGGTAGTAGTCGACGCGATGCTCGGGGTCGGGCAGCCCGACCGTGCGCAACAGCTCGATCGCTTTGGCCTTGGCGGCTTTTCGGCTCATCCTGCTGTGCGCGCGCAGTGCTTCACAGATCTGGAAGCCGACGGTGAACAGCGGGTCCAGCGCACGCGCCGGCTCCTGGAACACCATCGCCACCTCGCCGCCGCGTAGTGCGGTGAGCTGACGTTCGGTCATCGAGGTGACCGGCCGATCGCCGAGGGTGACCAGCCCGCGCACCGAAGCCGACTGCGGCAGCAACCCGATCGCGGTGCGCGAACTCACCGACTTGCCCGACCCGGACTCGCCGACGATGGCGAGCACCTCCCCGGGAAACACCTCGTAGGACACATCGCGCACCGCGTTCACGGGTCCGCTGTCGGTCGAAAAGGTGACCGACAGGCCCGAGACAGCCAGTGCGGCAGTCTTTTCACTCATCGACGGTTTCCTTGTCTGCCGAGGTGACCGCACGCCTGGTGCGCAGCAGCGGGTTCAGTGTTTCGTCGAGGCTCTCGCCGACCAGCGTCATCCCGAGCACGACCAGCACGATCGCGGTTCCGGGGAAGATCGAGGTCCACCAGATGCCGTTGGAGACATCGTTGAGCGCCTTGTTCAGGTCGTAGCCCCATTCGGCGGCCTGGGTCGGCTCGATGCCGAACCCGAGGAAACCGAGCGCGGCGAGGGTGAGGATCGCGTCGGCGGCATTGATCGTGACGATCACCGGCAGCGAGCCGGTGACGTTGGACAGGATGTGGCGGAACATGATTCGTGACGTCGACGCGCCGGTCACCCGGGCGGCATCCACGTACGGTTCGGTCTTCACCGCCACCGTCGCGTTGCGTACCACCCGAAAGTATTGCGGCACATACACAACCGTGATCGCGATGGCCGCCGACAGCATGCCGCCGAGACTGCTCGACGTGCCACCGGCGACGACGATCGACACCACGATGGCCAGCAGCAACGACGGGAACGCGTAGATCGCGTCCATGATCAGCACCAGTGTCTTGTCGACCCAGCGCCCCACATACCCCGACAGCAGGCCGAGCGGCACCCCGACCAGCAGCGACAGCGTCACCGAGATCGCGATCACCAGCAGCGCGGTGCGCGCACCGAACAGCACCCGCGAGAGCACGTCCTCGCTGCGCACCGAAGTCCCGAACCAGTGCTCGGCCGACGGACCCTGTTGCGGCACGAAAGCCACACCGTCAGCGGAGTTCTGGGCCAGGCCGTACGGCGCGAGCAACGGCGCGAACGCCGCGACGAGCACGAACACGGCGACGAGCACCAGACCGGTGAGCAGCGTGACCCGTTGCAGGCCGCCGGTTTTCGACAGCAGCTCGGCGCCGGGCAGGCGCCGCCGTTTCACAGCGGTGGTCATCAGAACCTCACCCTCGGGTCGATCAACGCGACAATGGCGTCGACGACGAAGCTCATCACCGCGACGACCAGCGCGATGAACGCCACGATGCCCTGCACCGCGATGAAGTCACGCGCCCGCAGGTACTCCGCGAGCTGATAGCCAAGGCCTTTCCATTCGAACGTGGTCTCGGTGAGCACCGCGCCGCCGAGCATCATCGCGATGCACATGCCCATCACCGTGATGATCGGGATCAGCGCGTTGCGCACCGCGTGCCTGCCGGTGACCACCCTCGTGGACAACCCGCGCGCCCGCGCCGCCTCGACGAAATCGCTGCGCAGCGTCTGGATGAGGTTCACCCGCACCAGGCGCAGGAAGATGCCGCCGGTGAGCAGGCCGAGGGCCAGCGCGGGCAGCACCGCGTGCTCGAGCACGTCGAGCACATAGGACGGCTCGCCGTAGAGGATCGAATCGATGATCAGGATGTTGGTCTTCGGCGACACATGTTGCAGCGCCAGCTCTACGTCGGTGCTCGCCCGCCCGCCGACCGGGAACCAGCCCAGCCACACCGAGAAGATCAGCTTGAACAGCATGCCGACGAAGAACACCGGCGCCGCGTAGGCCAGCACCGCGGAAAACCGCAGGAACGCGTCCGTCGCCGTATCCCGGTGTGTCGCCGCGTATCTGCCCAGCGGAACGCCGACAGCGAACGCGACCACCAAACCCCAGAACACGAGTTCGAAGGTGGCGGCACCGTAGGTGATCACCACATCGCTGATCGCCTGGTTGTCCTGCGTCCGTCCGAAATCACCGTGCAGAAAACCGGTGATGTACTCCCAATACTGGGTCAGGACAGGACGATTGAGCCCCGCGGCTTCCTTGCGGTCGTGGATCTGGTCCTGCGTCAGGCGGCCACCCATGGCCGCGCTGATCGGGTCACCGATCACCCGCATCAGGAAGAACACCACCGTCACCAGCAACCACGCGGTCGGCAGAATCAGCAACAGCCGAATCAGCAGGTACCGCAACAGAGCCACCTGGCGGGAACCCCCGCCGCGCATCCACCCGAAACGTTGCGCCCGGACCGGTGATCCGGGCGCAACGGGAACGTCACTCACTCGCGGCGTCGCTTACTTGCTCAGCACCGTGAACCGGAATTTGAACGAGCCGTCGAGGGTCTGATCGACACCGTTGACGTCCGGCGTCGACACCGCGACCTGCTTACCCGAGAGCAACGGCAGGGTCGGCAGGTGGTTCTGCGCCAGATCGGTCTGGATCTTCTTCAGCAACTCGGTCCGCTTGACGGGGTCGGACTCGGTGGCCTCGGCCGACAGCTGGGCGGTGATGGCGGGGTTCTCGAAATGCGACTGCAGGAAGTTGTTCGGACCGAAGAACGGCGTCAGGTAGTTGTCGGCGTCCGGGAAGTCCGGGAACCAGCCGAACTGGTACATCGGGTAGCCGTCGGAGGCGCGCTCCTTCTGGTAGGTCACCCACTCGGTGGACTGCAGGTTCACCTGGAACAGGCCCGAGGCCTCGAGCTGGGATTTGATCGCCGCGTACTCCTCCGAGGAGCTGGAGCCGTAGTGGTCGGGGTTGTACTGCAGGTTCAGCGTCACCGGGGCGGCGACGCCCGCGTCGGCGAGGAACTTCGCGGCCGCGGCCTTGTCCGGCTTGGCACCGTAGAGATCCTCGAGCGGCTCGGCCGAACCGGTCATGCCCGCGGGCACGTAGCCGAAGGCGGGCTGGTAGGTGCCCTTGTAGACACCGGTGGCCAGCGCCTCGCGGTCGATGGAGGACGCGAATGCCTTGCGCACGGCCAGCTTCTGCTCAGGGGTGTCGCCCGGCATGGTGTTCATGTTGAACACCACATAGCGCAGCTCACCGCCGGGACCGTCGGTGACCTTCACCTTGGAATCGGCTCGCAGCGAGTCGATATCGGTGGGGGTGAACGAGCGGTAGCCGACGTCGATGGCGCCGTTCTGCAGGTCCAGCTTCAGGTTGTCGGAGGTGGCGTAGTACTTGGTCGACACCGTGGCGGTCTTCGGCGTGCCGAGGATGCCCTGGTACTCGGGGTTGGCCTGGTATTCGACGAGCTTGTTCTTGTCGTAGCTCGAGATCGTGTAGGGGCCCGCGTAGCCCTTGGCCGCGACCACCTCGTCATCGGTGGCGACCTTGTCGGCGGGCAGCGACTTCTCGTCGACGATCGGCCCGGCCTGGGTCGGCAGGATCGTCGGGAAGGTCTGATCGTTGGCGACCTCGAGCGTGAACGCGACGGTGAGATCGTCGATCACATCGGTCCTGTCGAGGTTGCCGAGCAGCGACGCCGGACCGTGCGGATCGTTGATCTTCACCATCCGGTCGAAGGAGAACTTCACGCTCTTGGCGGTCAGCGGATTGCCGTTGGCGAACTTCAGCCCGGATTTGATCTTGCAGGTGTACACCGTGGGGCTGGTGAATTCGCACTTTTCCGCCGCATCCGGCTTGGGCGTGGTATCGCCCGGCGCGAAATTCAGCAGATACGAATAGATCTGGTTCTCCACCAGCAGCGAGCCGTTGTCGTACGCCGCGGCCGGATCGAGCGAGAAGATCTTGTCGGTGGTGCCGACGACCAGGCCCGCACCGGAGCTCGCCTCGTCGGTGCGACCGGAGCCACAACCGGCCAGCGCGGCGGCGACAGCGGCGGTAATGCCCACTGCGGCAATTTGTTTCGCGCGCTTACTTCGTCCCATGTTCAACGTCAGGTCCCATTCTCGAACGCCGCGCAGCCGTCGCTCCCGGATCACAGGAGCGACGACCACAGGGTGAGCCAGCGATATAACGAGGGACCGTACAGGTGAACCATTACCGCCCAGTTTCAATTGGCCGGAATTATTGCCGCGGTGTTATGAACTAATCTTACGAAATTGCGGGGTACCGGAATTACTCTCGTACACAACACAAAAGGGGCCGTCCAGGTTTATCCTGTCCGACCCCTCTGGTGAAGCGCGGTAGACCAGCCTTACCGACGACCCGCGTCAGGGGCGACTGAGCGCGTCCACGTTGGCGTTCTCGCCGAGCAGCTTCGACTCGGCCTTGCCCGAGAGCATCCCCTCGAGCACGTTCTTACCGATGGCGGCCTCGGGCGGCAGTTCGATCGGGTAGTCGCCGGTGAAGCACGCCGTGCACAGGCGCGAACGCGGCTGTTCGGTGGCCGCGATCATGCCCTCGGTGGAGACGTAGCCGAGGGTGTCGGCGCCGATGGAGCGACGCACGTTCTCGACCATGTCGGCGTAGCTGTCGTCGGCGCCGGTGCCGTTGGCGATCAGTTCCGCGCGCGAGGCGAAGTCGATGCCGTAGAAGCAGGGCCACTTCACCGGCGGCGACGCGATCCGCACATGGATCTCGAGCGCACCGGCCTCACGCAGCATGCGGATCAGCGCGCGCTGGGTGTTGCCGCGCACGATGGAGTCGTCGACGACGATCAGCCGCTTACCGCGGATCACTTCCTTCAACGGATTGAGCTTGAGCCGGATACCCAGCTGACGGATCGTCTGGCTGGGCTGGATGAAGGTGCGGCCCACATAGGCGTTCTTCATCAGGCCCTGGCCGTACGGGATGCCGGAGCCCTGGGCGTAACCGACCGCGGCGGGCGTGCCCGACTCGGGCACCGGGATCACCAGGTCGGCCTCGACCGGAGACTCCTTGGCCAGCTTGCGGCCGATCTCCACGCGGGTGGAGTGCACCGAGCGGCCGGCGATCGTGGTGTCGGGGCGCGCCAGGTACACGTACTCGAAGACGCAACCCTTGGGTTCGGGGTTGGCGAAGCGCATGGAGCGCACACCCTCGGAGTCGATGGCGAGCAGCTCGCCCGGCTCGATCTCGCGAACGAACGCGGCACCGACGATGTCGAGCGCGGCGGTTTCGGAGGCCACGACCCAGCCACGATCGAGCCTGCCCAGCACCAGCGGGCGCACGCCGTGCGGGTCACGCGCGGCGTAGAGGGTGTGCTCGTCCATGAAGGTGAGGCAGAACGCACCGCGCAACTGCGGCAGCAACTGCATCGCCGCGGCCTCGATGCTGGAGTCCGCCGAGGCGTGCGCCAGCAGCGCGGTGACGACGTCGGAGTCGGAGGTGGCGCCGGTCATCTGCGGGCGGCCGTCGATCACACCGGTGCCGATCAAGCCGAGTTCGCGTGCGCGACCGGCCAATTCGGCGGTGTTCACCAGGTTGCCGTTGTGGCCGAGCGCCAGGCCGGAGCCGACGGAGGTGGTGCGGAATATCGGCTGCGCGTTCTCCCAGGTGACTCCACCGGTGGTGGAGTAGCGGCAGTGTCCGACGGCGATATGCCCCGGCATCGCCGCGAGCGTCTGCTCGTCGAAGACCTGGGACACCAGGCCGAGATCCTTGAAGACCAAGATCTGCGAACCGTCGGAAACGGCGATACCGGCCGCCTCCTGCCCGCGATGCTGCAGGGCGTACAGGCCGTAGTAGGTGAGCTTGGCCACGTCTTCGTCGGGAGCCCAGACGCCGAAGACGCCACACTCCTCGCGAGGGTCGTGTTCGATCTCGTCGGGTACGTTCTCGACCGCTGTGGCCGGGGGGATGATCGTGGATTCGGCGTGGGTCACCGTTTGCTCCCTGTTCGGGCGGGCTGGGGGAGTGTCGAGTCGGTGCACGAATGCGTCAACGGTTACTCCCTGTGTTGCATAGGGCTGGGCGCACTCGTCAGTCTACGGGTGAATCAGGGGCAGGTTGTACGCGCGCTCGCATACCGGCAGCAATCCACCGTTCACGAACCCGCCGATCGGCCACAGGGAGCTGTTACGGTGCGGATTGTGACGACGGACGACAGTGCACACGTTGCAGCCGGTGGGACCGGGTCGAATAGTGACAACACCAGCGCGGAGTCCGTTGATTCCGGGCGATCGGCCGTCGGCGACGCGACGTTCGCCACACCGATCTTCGATCGGCGCCACTGGGCTCGGATAGTGCTCTCGCCGACCGCGGTGCTGGCCGTGCTCACCGCCCTGCTCGGTGTGATGTACCTCGGCTATATCGCCGACCCGGAGAAGAACCTGCACGACTTCCCCATCGCGCTGGTCAATTCCGATGTCGGCGATGTGATGGGTTCGGGCGATCAGCGCAAGCAGGTCGATTTCGGCAAGCAGGTCGCGGACGCGCTCGTGGCCGGCGTGCCCGCCGACAAGGTGGACCTGCGCGTCGTCGGAAAACCGGAGGCCGAACAGTTGTTGCGCTCCGGGCAGGTATACGGCGCGATCGTCATCCCCGGCGACTTCAGCAAACGCCTGGGCATTCTCGGTACGGGCTCCATCGTGCCCGGCGAGATGGAACGGCCGATCATCACCCTGCAGACCAATCCGCGCATGGGCGCCTACGGCGTCGGGATCGTGCAGCGCATCGGCGACCAGGCACTGGCCGAGGTCGACAAGCAGGTCGGCATCCAACTCACCGAGCAGGTGCGGGCCACACTGGCCGAGACGCCAGAGGGCGCACCGACGCCGCAGATGTCCGGTGCGGCGATGCTCACCCTCGAGAGCCCGATCGACGTGGTGTCCCAGGACTTCCGCCCGCTGCCCAGCGGCACCGGCATCGGCCTGACCGCGTTCTTCTACTCGCTGCTCCTGCTGCTGGCAGGCATGGTCGGGGCGATGGTGATCCACACGATGGTCGATTCCCAACTCGGTTTCCTGCCCACCGAATACGGTCCCTGGTCGGTGCACTCGCCGCCGACCCCGATCTCACGCTTTCGCACCCTGCTCATCAAGTGGGGTGTCTCGGCACTGGTCGCGGTGGTCGCCTCGCTGATATTCCTGCTGGTGGGCAAAGCGGTCGGCATGCCGATCGACAATCCGCTCGCCCTGTTCCTGTTCTCGGTGCTGGCCATGGTCGCGGTCGGCTGGACCGCGCTGATGACGCTGGCCGCCCTGGGCACCGCGGGCCTGCTGGTGAACCTGACCCTGTTCGTCATCCTCGGTCTGCCGTCCTCCGGCGGTACCGTCCCGATCGAGGCGACTCCGACCTACCTCGCGTGGCTCGCCGAATTCGAGCCGATGCACCAGGTGTTCCTCGGTGTCCGCTCGATCCTGTACTTCGACTCCGGCTACGAAGCCGGTCTCGACCGGGGCATCTGGATGTCGTTGCTCGGTATCGCGATCGCCGTGGTAGCCGGCACGATCATCACCCGCTACTACGACTACAAGGGCCTGCACCGCAGGCACACCACGGCCGCCTGAGCCGCCGGCCCGGTCGCCGCTACCCGGCGGCCGGGTCGGACTCGGCGGGCAACGGCACGATCGGCAGCCACCCCGCGACCTCCCCCGCCCTGGTCCCCGAGGCGCTCACCACCCCCGCCCGCACCGCGTCCTCGAATCCGAGCAGTCCGGTAGCCAGCAACAACCAGTTTCGAGCATCCGTCTCCACCACGTTCGGCGGATTCCCTCGGGTGTGCCGCGGCCCCTCGATACATTGCACCGCCACGAACGGCGGCACCCGCACCTCCACCGAGTGCCCCGGCGCACTCCCCGCCAACGCCCGCGCCGTCCCCTTCACCGCCTCCCCCAACTCCCGCCGCCCCGGCACCGGCACCGTGGAATCGCGCAACCACTCCCCCACCACCAACACAGCCGCCCGCACCTGCGCGGGATCGATCACATTCCGTCCAGCCATACCCGAGACGCTACCGAGCCGGCTGAACCCGCGGATCACGGCCACCGCGCCTACCGATCGAATGCCCGAGCGCGCCGGGACGCGGGGCCCGTCGTACATTCGTCCTATGAGTGTCTCCGGTCCCCTCGAGCCGACCACGTTGCGCTTGCGCGGCGTCGACGGTCTCACCCTGGTCGCCGACAGCTTCGGTGCAGAAGACGGCCCGTTGGTCGTGATGCTGCACGGTGGTGGGCAGAACCGGCATTCGTGGAAGCGGACCGGGCGGGCGCTGGCGGCGGCGGGGATGCGGGTGGTCACCGTGGACGCGCGCGGGCACGGTGACAGCGATTGGTCGCCGACCGCCGACTACGGCCGGACCACGATGGTGGGCGACCTGCACGCCGTCCTCGAACAACTCGGTGCGACGCCGGACGCGGGTGCGGTGGTCGTCGGAGCCAGCATGGGCGGGATCACGGGGCTGCTCGCCACGGCGAGGCCCGGTGGCAGCGCGATTCGCGCGCTCGTGCTGGTCGACATCGTGCCCAGATCTGAATCGGCGGGCGTGAGCCGCGTGATGGACTTCCTCGGCAAGCACCGCGACGGCTTCGACACCCTCGACCAGGTGGCCGACGCGGTGGCCGCCTACCTGCCGCACCGCCCGCGCCCCGACAATGCCGACGGCCTGCTGCGCAATCTGCGCGAGCGTGACGGCCGCTGGTACTGGCACTGGGACCCTGACTTGATCAGCGACGTCAACGACGACCCGGAAGCTCGCATCGTCGAGATGGAAGCCGCTGCCGAGGCGTTGACCATCCCCGTCCTGCTGATCCGCGGTGGCAAGTCCGATGTGGTCAGCGACGAGGGGGCCGCGGCGTTCCTCGCCCTCGCACCGCACGCCCGCCTGGCCGAGATCAGCGCGGCGGCCCACACCGCCGCGGGTGACGACAACGATGCCTTCACCGAGGCCGTCGCCGGTTTCGTCGCCACGGCCTGAGCCTGGTCGCCTTGCCGCGCCGGGTCTGGTGACTGTCGTCGGCGCACCGGCGCCCGAACCCGGCCGGGCTAGCGCTTCAGCCCGTCGACCCACCGGGCAGCGATGGGCGCGAGTGCTCCCCCGGCATTGATCGCCAGGTGCAGGAGCGCGGGTGCGGTCGCGCTGCCCGATCGACGCCCGAGTTCGCTGAAGACGAGGCCGGCGAGGGTGGTGGCCGCGACCGTCGGGAACACGGGATCATCGGCGGCTCTTGCCGGTTGGATGTGCCAGAGGCCGAAGTCGATCGCGCCGACGACGGGCGACGTGGCGCCGATACTCTCGGCGAGCAATGGGTCGAGAGTGCCGCGAAATATCGCTTCCTCGGCCAGGACCGTGCCGACAGGGATGTGCAGGGCGATCCACTCCAGGGTCGAGGTCTCTGGTGCGCGGATGGCGATTTCGAGTGGGAGGCGCCGCAGAGACGGAACGGCAAGGGCGACGGCGTAACCGGCGAGCACTACCGCCGCACTGCCAAGTCCCCAATTAAATCCACTGCGCGACAACCAGTTCGGACTACCACGGAAGACTTTCGCGTATCCCGCGGCGAAGGCGATGTTCGCTGCGGTGCGGCCGCGCAGCGGGAGGTCGAGGGCGGGGAGGAGCCGATTGCTCCAGAGGAGCGGAAAAACCAGCGCTGCAACACATTCGATCCTTCTCACTTCACCTCCCGCTCATAGTCCTCCGCCGATTCCACCGCGGTACGGATACTTTCGACGACCTCATCGTCCACTCCGTCGGGCGCTCCCACCGCCAGCCACCCGTCCAACACCAAACTCCCGTACCGGTGCCCGTGCCCGTCCACCACCCCTTGCGCGTTGGTGAGATCAGCGGTGACCTGCCAGAACGTCACGAAAGGCGCCCACCGCATCTGGGTCGACACATCGGAACCCCGTGGCTCGCTCAACCAATCCGGCCGCGTGAAGATCAGATCGGCCGACCACCACACGATCGGGTCGGAGGGGTGTTGCAGGTAGGCGATGCGGGGTTCGCGCCACGGCTCCGAACTGTCGAAATCGGTGGCGTCATCAGCGAATCGGACCACCAGCCCGTCCGCGTACACCGGCGCCACCTCGGGCGATCCGGGATCGCGCCGGTCGACGAACTGGCGCCACAACCGATTCGAATTCGGCGGCCCCACCCACAGCGCGCCGTCGACCTCCTCGCGAAGATCGGCCAGCCCGTCGAAGGCCTCCTCCGACCCCTGCGAGCCGAGGCTCTCCCCGTAGACGAACAGCTTCGGCCGCTGCCCTTCCGGCTGAGCCGACCACCGCTCGTGCACCGCGTCGAACAGCTCCCGGCTGGCCGCGGCCGCTTTGTCCCGGTCCGACAGGAACGAGAGCACGCTGGGCAGGTACGAGAACTGGGTGGCCACGATCGCCGTATCACCGCCGTAGAGGTATTCCACAGCGCCGGCCGCCATCCCGTTGACCCAGCCGGTGCCGGTAGTCGTGACCACCACCATCGCCTCGCGTTCGAACGCGTCGGTCCGCTCCAGCTCGGCGACGGCCAACTCCGCCGCCGTCCGGTCCCGGGTCACCGACTCCAATCCCACATACGCCCGAATAGGTTCGCGCGCGGTCTTTCCCGTCACCTCGGTGATCGCGGCGGCGCTGGGACCGTTGGACACGAACCACCGCCCCTCGAATCCCAGTGTCTGCCAGGGCACGAGCGACCCGGCACTGCCCGATCGCTCCGGCGCGACCGGCTGTACCGCATACGGTGTGGCGCGATCGTTGCGCACGCTGAACGCCGAGTTGGCCACCGCGAAGAACGCCCGCGAGGCGACACCGTTGAAGATCGTCATCGCGAAGACGACCAGTACCAGCAATCCGGCGGCAGGGGCTACTTCGCGCGGCACTCGGACCCACCGATTGAGCTGACGGGCCAGCCCGAGCACCATGATCCGCACCGTCCGGTAGGCGGCCACCACGGCCACCCCGACAGCCACGCTGAGCAGCCCGGTGCGCAGATAGGCGGGCGTGGTCGTCCCCGCCATCCCCATCAACGAGGTGATCTCACGCTGCCACCGAGCCGATTGCACCAGCATCACCGCCGCTACCAGCGCGCACGCCACCAGCACGGTCGCCTTCAACACGTATCGCACCCGATCGGAAGGACTCGGAATCGGGATCCTGGACCGCACCCATCGCCGCGACACCCACTCGAGCACACACCCGAGCCCGTACCCGATCGCCGCGTTGATCCCGCTGATCAGCCCTTGGAACAGCCAGTCGCGCGGCACCAGCGACGGCGTCACCGACAGCCCGAAGAACAGCGTCGCCAGCGCCAGCCCCGGATAGTTCAGATCGACGATGTCCTCCACGCGCCGCGCGAGAACGCCGCCGCGCGCACGCAGCGTCGCCACGGTAAAAGCGCGCTCCGACATCGCCCCAGTATGGCCGCCGGGTCCGACAATCACCGGATTTGCGACTGCGGCACCGCTCACAAACTACGTACCGCACTCGAGTAGTTGTACGCGCGATCACGACGCCGCAGATCAGCACACTGAGAACCATGAGCACAAACACCAAGCCGAAGAACACCTCGGCCTACATGGCCCAGGCCGCGATCGCGTTCGCTGTCAGCCTGTTCGGGACCGGCGCCGGAATCGCCTACCTGCCGTTGGACGGCTGGCAGCGCGCGTTCCTGGCGATGTCGGGCCTGTTCCTGGTGACCAGCTGCTTCACCCTCGCCAAGGTCGTGCGCGACCAGCAGGAGACCCAGTCACTGATCGGCCGGATCGACGAGGCGCGGCTGGAACAGCTGATCGCCGAACACAATCCGTTCAAATCGGTGTCGTGAGCCGGACCGTTCGGCGCCGATCGAGGGGTTCGGCGCCGGACGGTTCGTCACTTCAACTGGCGCTCGGTGGCCATCGACTCTTCGAGGAACACCGCGATCCGGGCGGCCAATTCCGGCGTGTAGTCGGGTGGTCGGGCCACCGCGGCCCACGCCTCGGGCACCAGGTTGCCGTAGTTGTGGCCGTGTCCGTCCGAAACTGTCTGCGCGCGGGGAAGATCCGCGGCGACCTGCCAGAACGTCACGATCGGATACCACGCCATCGTCGGTGACACGTCGGGTCCACGCTTCTCCCGCAACCAATCCGGTTTGCCGAACAGCAGATCCGGCGACCACCACACCACCGGGTCGGAGGCGTGCTGCAGGTAGACGATGCGTGGGTCGTTCCACATCGGCGACGGCTCGGTGAGTTGTTCGGCGTTCGCGGCGAACCGCACCGACATTCCGTCGGCGTAGATCGGGGTGATCTCCTCGGTACCGGGGTCGCGCCTGGCCACGAACTCCGCCCACAGCCGGTTGGAGTTGGGCGGTCCCACCCACAGCACGCCGTCGGTGCGGTTGCGGATATCGGCCAGCCCGGAGAACGCGCCCTCCGATCCTTGCGAACCGAGGCTCTCGCCGTACACCAGCAGCTTCGGCCTGGCGTCTTCGGGCAGCGCCGACCAGCGGTCGTACACCTTGTCGAACAGCGTGCGCCCCATGGCCGTCGACTTGTCCCGGTCGGACAGGAACGACAGCGCGCTGGGCAGATACGAGTACTGCGTGGCCACCAGCGCGGTGTCTCCGCCGAACATCAACTCGATCGCCTCGGCACTGGTCGTATCGACCCAGCCGGTGCCGGTGGTACTGATCACCACGAGCACCTTGCGCTCGAAAGCCTTGGTGCGCTCGAGTTCGGCGATGGCCACGTCGGTCTGCGCCTCGACTCCGTCGGCTGATTCCAACCCCGCGTAGACCCGAATCGGTTCACGCGCAGGCTTGCCGGTGACCTGACCGATCGCCAGTGCCGTCGGCGCGTTCGACACGAACCACCGGCCTTCCGACCCCAGTGTGTCCCACGCGGCCAAAGAGCCGGGGCTACCGGAACGTTCGGGCAGCGTCGGCTGGATCGCGTTCGGCGAGGTATGGCTGTTGCGCGCGCTGAACGCCGAATTGGCCACGGCGAAGAAGCCTTTGGCCAGCACACCGTTGAACAGCAGCGCCGCCGCCACGACCACCACGATCACCCCGAGCGGCCGGGCGAAGGCAGTCGGAATCCGCACCCACTGGTTCAGCGCACGAGTCACCGCGCGCACCACCCGAACCACCAGCCGGGAGATCCAGATCAGCAGGCCGACCACCACCGCGCCGAGCACCACCGTGCGCGGATATCCCGCGTCGGACACCGGTTCCATCCCCATCAGATCGGTGATCTCGCGCTGCCAGGTCGAGGACTTGATGCTCATCAGCACCGCGAAGACCAGGCACGCGGCCACGATCGCGCTCTTCACCGCCACCAGCAGCCAGCCGGGCCGCCGCGCCCAGGCCGAGGCCACCTGGTCGGGCCAGGTGATCCGGGGTGCGACCCACTTGCGCCAGGCCCAGGCCAGCGCACAGCCGAGCCCGTAGCCGATCGTCGCGTTGATCCCGCTGACCAATCCTTGGAAGAACCAGTCACGGGGCAGCAGCGAGGGTGTCAGCGACAGCCCGAAGAACATCGTCGCCACGACCAGGCCGACGTAATTGGGATGAAAAAACCTCTCCACCAGGTGCATTCCCCGGACGAAGAGGTTGTTGTGCGCGTCGTTCTCGCGCACCGCGGACAGAGAAGTCGAGCCCGTTTCCTCGGTGGTCAAGCTCGACTCCTCATCCGGTCAGATCACGCGGTGTGTGCTCCGAACAGCTTAGGCAGCGTGGCTTCGAACGCCTCGCGCAATTCGGCGAGTGTCACCGAGAACTGTCCCTGCACCTCGACCGAATCCGAACCCTGGTCGACCACGCCGATGCGCACCCACGGCAGCTGCCGCGCGTCGCACATCTTGGTGAAACGGGTCTCCTCCGAGCGCGGCACCGCCACGAGCACGCGCCCGGCCGACTCGGAGAACAACTGCACGAACGGGTCCGAACCCTCGGGAAGCACGATGCGGCAACCGGTTTCGCCTGCCAGTGCCGCCTCGATGACGGTCTGTGCCAGACCGCCCTCCGACAGGTCGTGCGCAGCCGAGATCATGCCGTCACGCGAACCCGAGGTGAGCACCTCCGAGAGCAGCTGCTCGCGGGCGAAGTCGACCCGCGGCGGCACGCCACCGAGGTGATCGTGGACCACCTGCGACCAGATCGAGCCGTCCAGCTCGTCGTGGGTCTCGCCGAGCAGGATCAGCGACTCACCCGGCTCGAGGCCCAGACCGGTCGGGATGCGGCGGTGCACATCGTCGATCACGCCGAGCACGCCGACCACCGGGGTGGGCAGGATGGCGTCCTTGCCGGTCTGGTTGTAGAAGCTCACGTTGCCGCCGGTGACGGGAATGCCGAGGGCGGCGCAACCGTCCGCGAGACCGCGCACGGCCTGCTGGAACTGCCACATCACGCCCGGATCCTCCGGCGAACCGAAGTTCAGGCAGTTGGTGACGGCCTTGGGGGTGGCGCCGGTGGTGGCGACATTGCGGAAGGCCTCGGCCAGCGCCAGCTGCGCACCGGTGTACGGGTCGAGCAAGGTGTAGCGCCCCGACGCGTCGGTGGCCAGGGCGATACCGCGGCCCGAGGACTCGTCGATGCGCACGACACCGGCGTCGGCGTGTTCGGCCAGCACGGTGTTGCCGCGCACGTAGCGGTCGTACTGCTCGGTGATCCACTTGCGGCTGCACAGCTGCGGGCTGGCGATCATCGTCAGCAGGGTTTCGCGCAGCTCGTCGCCGGTCTTGGGCCGGTTCAGGGCGGCGGTGGTGTCGGCGATCAGCGCGTCCTGGGTGTCGGGACGCTGCACCGGGCGCTCGTACACCGGACCCTCGTGGGCGACGGTGCGCGGCGGCACGTCCACCACGGTCTCGCCGTGCCAGGTGATGACCAGGTGGTCGCCGTCGGTGACCTCACCGATGTCGGTGGCCAGCACGTCCCACTTCTTGCACACGGCCATGAACGCGTCCACGTTCTCCGGCGTGACGACCGCGCACATGCGCTCCTGCGATTCGCTCGACAGGATCTCCGCGGGGGTCATGTGCGCTGCGCGCAGCGGGACCTTGGTCAGGTCGATGTGCATGCCGCCGTCGCCCGCCGCGGCGAGTTCGGAGGTGGCACAGGACAGCCCGGCACCGCCGAGGTCCTGGATGCCGACGACCAGCCCGGCCGCGTACAGGTCGAGGCAGCACTCGATGAGCACCTTCTCGGTGAACGGGTCGCCCACCTGCACGGCGGGCAGCTTCTTGCGGCCGGTGCCGGATTCGTCACCGGAGAAGGAGTCCGAGGCGAGCACCGAGACGCCGCCGATGCCGTCGAGGCCGGTGCGCGCACCGAACAGGATGATCCGGTTGCCGTTGCCCGAGGCGAAGGCCAGGTGCAGGTCTTCCACGCGCATCGCGCCCGCGCACAGCGCGTTCACGAGGGGGTTGCCCTGGTAGGAAGCGTCGAAGACGGTCTCGCCGCCGACATTGGGCAGGCCGAGCGAGTTGCCGTAACCGCCGACGCCGCGCACCACACCGTCGACCACGCGACGGGTGTCGGGGGCGTCCGCCGCGCCGAAGCGCAGCTGGTCCATCACCGCGATCGGGCGCGCGCCCATGGCCATGATGTCGCGCACGATGCCGCCGACGCCGGTGGCCGCGCCCTGGTACGGCTCCACGTACGAGGGGTGGTTGTGGCTTTCCACCTTGAAGGTGACGGCCCAGCCGTCGCCGATGTCGACCACGCCGGCGTTCTCGCCGATGCCCGCCAGCATCGAGGCCTTCATCTCGTCGGTGGTGGTTTCACCGAAGTAGCGAAGGTGCACCTTGGAGGACTTGTAGGAGCAGTGCTCGCTCCACATCACCGAGTACATCGCCAGCTCGGCGTCGGTGGGCCGACGGCCCAGAATTTCCTTGATGCGGGCGTACTCGTCGTCTTTGAGACCGAGTTCCTTGTACGGCTGCGGAGCATCCGGGGTGGCTGCGGCGGTAGCGACGGTGTCGACCTGCAGTGTCACGGGAGACCAGGGTCCTTTCGGCCGGGGGGAACTTAGTCTGCAGAGTCTAATGGTTGCGGGCAGGCGGCCCGCCGCCCGTCCTGCCTCACGCTGGGGAGGTGGCCGGATTCGGTCTGGTCACACTTGCGGTTGGGCCACCGGGGTACCCGTTACTCTGACGGCCGTGAACGAAAGTCAGGGGGTTACCGAGCAACCGAGCGTTCCCGCGCGGGACGCGAAACCGAGCTCCACCTCGCTCGAACAGAATGCCGGCCACTCGGACCGCCAACGGCGATGGTTGACCATCGCCGTCGGATTGTTCGTGGTCTCCGCCGCGGTCGCGCTGCTCGCGCACTGGTGGCACGGGTTCATCGACCTGCAGGTCTACCGCAACGGCGCGCGCGTGTGGCTCGACGGCGGCGACCTGTACGGCCCGATGCCGCCGGTCTACGGGCTCGGCCTGCCGTTCACCTATCCCCCGCTGGCCGCGATGTTCTTCGTGCCGCTGGCCTTGATGCCGCTGGTGGTGGCCGAGGTCGTCGTGCTCTTGTCCTCGCTGGCGAGCCTGGGAATCGTGCTGTGGCTGGTGCTGGTTCGGGTGCGCCCTGAGCTCGACCGCATCTCGGTACTGACGGTGGTGATCGCCGGGCTCGGCCTGGCCCAGTTCCTCGAACCGGTTCGCCAGACCTTCAACTTCGGCCAGATCAACCTGATCCTGATGGCCGCGGTCACCATCGACATTCTCGCGCGCAAGCCGTTCTGGCCGCGCGGGATGCTGATCGGCATCACGGTGTCGATCAAGCTGATCCCGGCCGGGTATCTGCTGTACTTCCTGCTGCGCCGGGACTGGAAGGGCGCGGCCACCATGGTGGTCTCGGCCGCGGGCGCGGTGGGCGTGGGCTTCCTGCTGTTCCCGAACGACTCGGTCGAGTACTGGTTCCACACCGTTTCCGACACCGGCCGCATCGGCACGCCGTACTTCGCGGGCAACCAGTCGATCAAGGGCACGCTGTTCCGTCTCGGCATGGACGAATCGCTGGCGACGGGCCTGTGGATCGGGCTGTCGGTGCTGACGATCGCGCTGGCCTCGGTGTGGATGTACCGCTTGATCGGTGCGGGCAACGATGTCGGCGCGCTGCTGGTGAACGCGGCGGCGGTGTTGTTGATCTCACCGGTGTCGTGGTCGCATCACTGGGTTTGGGTGGCGCCCGCCCTGGTCGTCGCCGTCAGTCTGGCCGACCGCCGCCGCTCCCTGGCCTTCAGCGCTGTCGTCGCCTTGTTCACGGTGATGTTCATCGTGGGCCCGCAGTGGGTGCTGCCGCATTCGGGCGACAAGGAACTCGCCTGGGCGTGGTGGCAGCAGATCATCGGCAGCAGTTATGTGTGGGCCACGTTCGCTGTGATCACCTATGCCGCGATCACCTACCGACCGGCCCGAAAGTCCTCGGCTACGCCGGAACTCGCGAGCACCTGAGCACCGCGATCGGCGAGGAGCGCGGACCGCGCGACTTCGCGGTCGACCCACAGCCCGGACTTCGGCCCGGAACAGCGTTCCCGCCGAACTGAGCACCCCGGTCGTCGACGCCGCCGAATCGGGTCAGTCCGTGCTTTCCGGGGTCAGGAAGGCCGCGAGGGCCGAGGCGTAGGCGGGCACGTCGGCGGCGCCCATCAGTTCACGGCACGAGTGCATGGCGAGCTGGGGCGCGCCGACGTCGACGGTCGACATCCCCGTGCGGGCGGCCGTCATCGGGCCGATGGTCGATCCACACGGCAGGTCGGCGCGGTGGACGTAGCGCTGCAGCGGTACCTCCGCCTGCGCGCACGCCAGCGCGAACGCGCCCGCGCCCGCCGCGTCGGTGGCGTAGCGCAGATTCTGATTCACCTTGAGCACCGGTCCACCGCCGACCTCGATGCGGTGCGCGGGCTCGTGGCGGTCCGGGTAGTTCGGGTGCGTCGCGTGCGCCATGTCACCGGAGGCGACCACCGAACCGGCGAGGGCGGCAAGGTAGTCCGCACGCCCGCCGCCGCGGGCCAGCACGATCCGTTCCAGCACCGCGGGCAGCAGATCCGATTGCGCTCCCCGATCGGACTGGCTCCCGACCTCCTCGTGATCGAACATCACCAGCACCGCCGTCGCGGCCCCCGGCTCGTCGGCGGCGGCGAGGAACGCCTGCAGCCCGGCGTAGCAGGTGCCCTGGTTGTCGAGTCGCGGCGCGCTCACCAGATCGAGATCGCGGCCGACGATCGTGCTCGCCGCGAGGTCGTGGGTCATGAGTTCCCAGCCGAGCACATCGGCGCCGTCGACCTCGGCCCGCTCGGCGACGAAGTCGAGGAACGAGCCAGGCGCGTCACCGATTCCCCAGACCGCGTTGACGTGCCGCTGCGGGTCGAGGGTGACGCCGCGCCGGTCCTCGGACAGGTGGATCGCCAACTGCGGCACCCGCAGGATCGGCTCGTCGATCCGCACCAGAACCTCGCGCATCCGCGCGCCCTCACGCACACTGAGTCGCCCCGACAGACCCAGCTCACGGTCGAGCCAGGAGTTCAGCCACGCCCCGCCGTACGGCTCCAGCCCGACCAGCTGCCACCCGGCCCCCGCCAGATCGGGATGCTGCTTCACGCGCAGGTTGGGACTGTCGGTGTGCGCGCCGACCACCCGGAACGGAGCGGCGGGCACCGCGTCGTAATCAGCCCACGCGATCAGCGAACCACCGCGCACCACATAGTGTTTCCCGCCCGCGTCGTCCCACGCCGACGCCTCGGTCAACGGCGTGAACCCGTTGCCGTCGAGCTCGGCCGCCACCGTCGCACACACATGGAACGGGGAGGGTGAGGCATCGATGAAGGCACATAATCCGCTGGCCGTGGCCGCTGTCAGAGAAACCGGCATCCTGCGATCCTAGGCACGATGGATCGGCCCGGCACTCCGCCCCGGAATACCGGTGCCCGGATCAGTCGTCTCGTTCGGCGATCACCGCGAGCGCGGCCAGCAGGTCGCCGTAGCGGCGGATCCCGAGGCGCGATCGCAGTTCTTCCTCCGCGAGCTTCTCCTGCGCGCGGATTCGCGCGGCCAGCTTGGACCCGAGGCTGCTCAAGCCGATCAGGATCCGACGACGATCGTCGGTGGCGGCGACCCGGAAGATCAGCCCGCGTTCGGCCAGGTTGTCCGCGTGGCGGGTGGCCGAGGACGGTGCCAGCCGCGCCTGGGCGGCCAGTTCCGACATCGTCATCCCGTCGTCGGTGGACAACTGCGACAGGATCGCCCAGTGGTCGGCCGTGAGGTTGTCAGCCGACAGCGCCGATTCGAGCCGACCTACCCAGTTGCGCTCCGCGGAGCGCAGGGCGCCGTGCAGCGTGGAATACCCACTTGTGATGGCCACCGATTGCATTCCCACCTGCCGAGAAATTCATTCGAACAATCCTGTTCGCACTGGGCGATAGAGTACAGAATGCCTTTATACGGCCAGAGCCGGGATGAAACGATCGAGATTCTTTCGATCGTTCCCACGCAGGGCCCTGGTGGCATCTTCGCACCATCGTGTACCGCCGCCATTTCCCTGGCCGTAGACGAAATCAATAGCGGCACAGGAATTCTCGGCCGCGAAATCAAGCTCACCACCATCGACGGCGGCCGCGAGCCGGGCGAAGTCGCCACCGAAGTAGCGGCCTTCCTGGCCACCGGGATGGTCGGCGCGATCACCGGGTGGCACACCTCGGCCGTGCGCCGAGCGGTCGCCGAAGCGGTGGACGCCCGCGTCCCCTACCTCTATGCCACCGACCACGAGGGACTTCGCGACGAACGCCCCGGCGTGCTGTTGGTCGGCGAACATCCCGACCATCAAACGGTGCCCGCGGCCGCCTGGATGGGCCGCGAACTGGGCGTGCGCCGCTGGGCGATCATCGGCAACGACTACATCTGGCCCCGCCGAACGGCCCACGCCCTGCGGCGTTCGCTGCCCGACCGGGCCGATATCGTCGTCGAGCACTACGTGCCCCTCGGCACCACCGTCTTCGACGACTTCCTGCGCAACCCGGCGCTGCTGCTGGCCGACGCGGTCCTGATCCTGATGGTCGGCGCCGACACCGCCCGCTTCAATCGGCAATTCGCCGCCACCGGCCTGCCCGCCGTGATGGCACGCCTGAGCCCGGCGGTCGACGAAAACGTGCTGCTCAGCGCGGGCCCGGCCGCCAACACCAACCTCTACGTGGCCTCGAGTTTCTTCATCGACAGCCACACCGCGGAGGGCCGATCCCGGCGTGCCCGCTACCAGCAACACCAGGGCCGATTCGCCCCGGCGCTCACCACTTTCAGCAACTCCACCTACGAGGCGATCCACCTGTTGAACGCCCTGGCCGATGCCACCGGCACCCTCGACGTGAAAACCATCACCGCCGCCGCGGAAACCGGGCTGGTGCTCGACGGCCCGGCCACCCGCCGGGGTTTCCTGGGCAATCAAGCAGTCGGCCCCGCCCACCTGGCACAGGCGAACGGGGTCGACTTCGAGATCATCGACGCTCTCTGAGCGCCGGGACGGTGCTATCGGATGATCAGGCCTTGACGAAACTGTCGATCACCGAGAAGAACATGCCGAGACCGTCATCGCTGGGGCCCGTCAGTGCCTCGGTGGCGTGCTCGGGGTGCGGCATCAGGCCGACGACCCGCCCGTTGGCCGAGGAGATCCCGGCGATCCCGCGCTGCGAACCGTTCGGGTTCTCGCCCGCGTAGCGGAAAACCACACGACCTTCGCCTTCGAGTTCGTCGAGCACCTTCTCCGAAGCCTGGAAACGCCCTTCGCCCGACTTCAGCGGAACAAGAATCTGCGCGCCCGGCTCATACCGCGAACTCCACGCGGTATCGGTCGCTTCGACCTTCAACCACTCGTCGCGGCAGATGAAGTGCAGTCCCTCGTTGCGGGTCAGCGCGCCCGGCAGCAGACCGGCCTCGCACAGAACCTGGAATCCGTTGCAGATTCCGAGCACCGGCAGGCCCTGCCCGGCCGCCCGCACGACCTCACCCATCACCGGCGCGAAGCGAGCGATAGCCCCGCACCGCAAGTAATCCCCGTAAGAGAACCCGCCGGGCACGATCACCGCGTCGACACCTTTGATGTCGGCATCGGCGTGCCACAGGCTCACAGCCTCGGCGCCGGCCAACCGCACCGCCCGAGCGGCGTCGACATCGTCGAGCGTCCCGGGAAACGTAATTACGCCGATGCGCGCGCTCATGCCTGCGCCTCGCCGGCGCTCGGCTCCGACATGACCGCAGAGGCGGCTGTGCCTGTTGTGAGCTCGCTACGCTCCCTCATGAGACCCGAACGACCTTCCAGTCCTCGATCACCGTGTTCGCCAGCAGCGCCTCGGCGATCTGCTCGAGCTGGGCGTCCGACACACTGTCGTCCACCTCGAGCTCGAATCGCTTGCCCTGCCGCACATCCGAGATTCCAGCGAACCCCAGACGCGGGAGCGCGCCGACCACGGCCTGTCCCTGGGGGTCCAGAATCTCGGCCTTCGGCATGACCTCGACCACGACTCGTGCCACGCGTTGCTCCTCATGTGGTGTGTGGGTTACCTCAGAAATCCTAGTTGACCCGGCCGTCGCGCCCGCGTTCCGGGGTCGGGGCGGCTTAGCATCGGGTATGCGCATCGCCCACTTCGGACATTCCTGCATCCTCGTGGAACTGCACGGCGTGACAGTGCTGTTCGACCCCGGCACCTTCGCCCACGGGTTCGAGGGCATCACCGGCTTGGACGCGATCGCGGTGACACATCAGCACCCCGACCACATCGACCCGAACCGGATCGGCGACCTCATCGAGAACAATCCCGGCGCCCGCCTGCTGTCCGACCCCCAGACAGCGCAGCAGCGCAGCGAGGGATGGGAGCCGGTTTCAGCTGGTCAGGTACTGGATATCGGCGACTTACAGATCACCGGCGGCGGTGGCAGGCACGCGGTGATCCACCCGGAGATCCCGGTGATCGACAACACGGTCTTCCAACTCGGCACCGAGACGGACCCGGCTCAGCTCGTTCATCCCGGCGACTCGCTGTGGGTGCCGCCGGTCCCGGTCGGCGTGCTCGCCATCCCGGCCGTCGCGCCGTGGATGCGCATCTGGGACACCGTCGACTACCTGCGCGCCGTCAATCCCCGCACCGCGGTCCCCATCCACCACGGCATCATCGACGCCTCGGCCCACGGCATCTATTTCGGCAGGCTGACCGAAATGGCCCCGGCCGGCACCGAGTTCCGCGTCATCGAGCCCGAGGACCAGGGCCAGTTCTGACTCAGCGGTAATTGGTCAGGAACAACGCCTCGGCCAGCGCCATGTGCTCGATCTCGCTGGGGTCCACGCTCTCGTTGGGCGCGTGGATCAAGCATTTCGGCTCTTCGACGCCGATCAGCATGATCTCGGCGTTCGGGTAGGTGTCGGCGAAGACATTGCACAGCGGGATCGATCCGCCCTGCCCCTCGGTGGTGACGGGCCGCCCGTAGGCGGTCTGCATGGCCTCGGCCAGCGCGTCGCGGGCGGGCCCGTGTTCGGAGGCGACGAACGGCTCGCCGAGTGCCTCGAGTTCGATGTCGAGGTGGGCGTTGCACGGCAGGTGCGCCCGCAAGTGCTTTTCCAGCAGGTCGTAGGCCGATTTCGGCTCGGTGCCCGGCGGGATGCGCAGATTGAGCCGGGCGCGGGTACTCGGCTGGATCGCCGCCGACGACCCGATCACCGCGGGCACGTCCATCCCGAGCACCGTGAGCGCGGGTCGCGCCCACAGCATGTCCGACACGGTGCCGCTGCCGAGCAGGTCGACCCCGTCGAGCACACCCGCGTCGGACCGGAAGTCCGCGGCCGGGTACTGCACGCCGGTCCACGTCTGGTCGTCGGTGAGACCGTCGATCGTGGTGTTGCCGTCCGCGTCCCGCAACGACGCCAGCAACTGGATCATCGCGGCGAGAGCGTCCGGGGCCGGTCCGCCGAACATTCCCGAATGCATCGGCCCTTCGAGGGTTTTCACCGTCACCACCACATTCACCATCCCGCGCAGCGTCTGCGTGAACGTCGGCACCCCCACCGCGAAGTTGCCGCAGTCGGCGACCAGGATCGCATCCGATCGCAGCAGAGCGGGTTCGGCGACGACGAGCTTCTCGAGACCGCCGGTGCCCTGTTCCTCCGAACCCTCCGCCACCACCTTGATCCCGATCGGGAAGTCGGGTCCGATCGCGCGCAGGGCCGTCAGATGCGTGACGATATTGCCCTTGCAGTCGGCGGCTCCGCGCCCGTACCAGCGCCCGTCCTTGTCGGTCAACGTCCAGACCGGCGTCTCCCACGCGGCATCGTCGAGCGGGGGCTGGACGTCGTAGTGGCAGTACAGCAGCACCGTGGGGGTACCGGGCGGTCCCGGCTTCGACGCGATGACGGCCTTGCTGCCGTCCGGTGTCTCGTGCAGGCCGACCTCGGTCAGTCCCGCCGCGGCGAACGCGTCGGCCACCCACTGTGCCGCCTCCTCGCAGCCCGCGGCTGGGAACTGTCGCGGGTCGGCGACGGATTTCATCGAAACGAGCTGGGCCAGATCCTTTTTCGCCTGCCCCATCAGTCCGGAGACCTTGCCGCGCAGCGCCGTCACATCGTCGGTCATCTCGTCGGGCCTCATTTCGTCGTGTCGTCCAGCTTCAGGGTGTCGAGATGGGAGAGATAGTCCGGCAGGCGGTCCGGGCAGTACACGGCGATCGCGAGCGCCACCGCGTGGGTGGCGTCGCGCGGACCGATCACCGGACGCTGTCCCGGCCCGGCCGCACCGTTGGTGATCGAGGCCTGGTATTTCGCCTTGATCATCGGCGAGTTCGGATCGTGGCAGACCGATCCGCCGTCGTCGCCGAGCGCGGCGGCGATCACGCTCGCCTCCGGCGCGGGCAGGCCGGCGGCAGCCAGATCGTTGTGCAGCTGTTCGGCTTTCGCGGCGGCCTGGGTGTTGTCGCGGATCGCGGTGAAGGTGAAGAGCCCGGTCAGGGCGAACACCACGAGCAGCACACCGGTCGTGACGTAGATCCAGCGCCGGGTGCGGTCGGGAGCGTCTCCGGTCGTCATGGCTTCTCCTGCTCCGCTACGGCGAGTTTCCAGCTGTCCCTGCGATTTCGGTAGAACAGGTACGGGATGAGCAGCCCGACGATGCCCATGCCGCCGCCCACGATGAGCACGTACACCCACGGACTGCCCGCGCCGAATTGCGAGGGCGGCACGAAGCCGATCGTGAACGCGGCGATCGAGGAGGCGGCGCCGAGCCCGCACAGCGCCATCAGGGCGGGCGCCCGGTAGCCACGCGGGTGGTCGGGATCGTTTCTGCGCAGCTTGGCGGCCGCAGCGAACATCAGCACGTACATGATCAGGTACACCTGCGTGGTGATCACCGACAGAATCCAGTACGCGCTGGAGACATTGGGGATGAACGCGTAGAGCAGCGCGATGAACGTGGTGAACACGCCCTGGGCCACCAACATGTTCTGCTGCACGCCGTGCCGGTTGAGCCGGGTCAGGATCGGCGGCAGGTATCCCTCGCTGCGTCCGATCAGCAACAGCCCCTTGGACGGTCCGGCCAGCCAGGTGAGCATGCCGCCGAGCGCGGCGGCCACCAGCGCGATGCCGACGATCGGGGTGAGGAAGCTGATCCCGAAATGGCCGAAGAAGGCGTCGAAGGCCTGCATCACACCCGCGGTGAGACTCAGCCCGGCCGAGGGAACCACCCAGCTGATCGCCAGCGCGGGCAGGATGAAGATCACCAGCACCAGGCCCATGGCCAGAAACATCGCCTTCGGGAATTCCTTGGCCGGATTCCTCAGCGACGACACGTGCACCGCGTTCATCTCCATCCCGGCGTAGGACAGGAAGTTGTTCACGATCAGCACCAGGCTCGCCAACCCGGCCCAGGCGGGCAGCAGGTGCGACGAGTCCATCGGGGCCGAGGACGGATTGCCCTGCGCGAGGAATACCAGCCCGAGGACCACCAGCACTGTGCCGGGAATCAGCGTGCCGATGACCAGCCCCATACTCGACAGCCCGGCCACCGTTTTGGTGCCCTGCGAGGACACGTACACACCCGCCCAGTACACGGTGATGATCACGATCGCCACATACAGGCCGTTGGACGCCAGCGACGGATGAATGATGTAGGCGAAAGTACTCGCGACATAAGCGAGCAAGCTCGGATAGTAGAAGATCGTCATGGCGAACTGGCACCAGACGGCAAGAAATCCGAGCGGTTTACTCAAGCCCTCACTGACCCATTGATACACCCCGCCCGACCATCCCGACGCGAGTTCCGCGGCGACCAGCGAGGTCGGCATCAGGAACAGGATCGCGGGAATGACATAGAGGAATACACAGGCCAATCCGTAGACGGCCATCGTGGGCGCCGACCGCAGACTGGCCACCGAACTCGTGGTCATCAGCGCCAAGGTCAGCCAGGACATATATTTCGTCGTTGTCGCGACTTTCGTCGCGGTGCCTGTCATCAGCGCTGCCTCCTGCTGTGCTCACACAACTAACGGAAACCACTCGTCAACCGCTGAATGGTAACCGCCGCATGTCTGGCAGGAAGGCTCGAAACTCCGCCGAAATCGGACCGGTCACGGGTGCGTTCGTGGCCGGCGGCCCGGGGCCACCGCCGCGCGCTGATCGCCGGTACGCGCGGCGGCGGTGGCCGGGTCAGGCAGCTCTGGCCGTCGGGTGTGACTCCCAGCGGTACACATCGCTGTGGGCGCCGTGATAGAGGGCGAGATCGACCGCGTCGAGCATCGCCTGGCGCGGACCCGAGCGCTGCAACTGCGCCGCCGACACCGCCAACCGCAGCACCCCACCGCGCCGAGCGGTGCGCGCGGCGCCCATCACCAGCGCCCGGCACCACCACGGTTCGGCTCGGAAACCCTCGCCGATCCCGTACACCCGAGCACGTTGGGCCACATCACGTTCCAGGTCGAGCATGCTGGTGAGCCCGAACGCCATCCGAAAGCCCACATCGGGCAGCGCGGCCAGCGCACCCGCCGAGGCATCCCAGCGCGGCGCGGCGAACAGCCGGGTGCGCAGTTGCACCCGCTCCATCACCCGATCGGCGGCCGCGAGCCGCAGCGTCGCCTCGTGTCGCGGCAGGTCGGCGAACTCCGCGCGCCGCGCCTTGGTGGCCGCCTGGTCGTAGCCGTGCAGCACGATCGCATCGCCTTCGAGCCTGCGCCCGCGCAGCCAGGACTGCGTCGCCGGGTCCTCGACCAACCGGTACTTGCCCTTCAATCGGGGCGCGACCAGCAACGACAGACGCACGCCCCGCTCGTCCATCTCTCCGGCGAACTCGATCGCGGCATCGCGAGTCGTATCCCGGATCCCCGACACCGAAACGATCAACTCAGCGTTCATGCACCTGATGGTGACAGCCCGAGGTGACACCCGCGTGCTGCGCCGATGACGCCCGAACGAATTTCGGCGCACTCCTCACCACCACCGCCGGTGCAGTCGCACCACACAGTGGTCGACTGCCATCGATCGGTCCGCGAACGGTGCGCGCAGGACTCAGCGCCAACGACCCGACACCGCGGCGGAAACAGTCAGCGGCCCAGCGCGTTTGGTCCGGCGGCGGATCAGATCCGTCTCGATGCGGGTCACCGAGGCCAGCGCGGCGACAAGAAATGGGCCCTGGCTGTACACAGCCAGGGCCCACCCGTCACGATCAGGCGTCCGCGAGGCCGACCCGGTCGAGGACCCAGGCGTACTCGAAGCCGACTTCCTTCCACTTCTCGTAACGCCCGCTCACACCGCCGTGGCCGGCGGTCATCTCCGTTTTCAGGAGAACCTCGTTGTCGCCGGTCTTGGTGGCGCGCAGCTTGGCGACCCACTTGGCCGGTTCCACGTAGAGCACGCGGGTGTCGTTGAGGCTGGTGATCGCCAGGATCGCCGGGTAGTCCTTGGCCTCGACGTTCTCGTACGGCGAGTACGACTTCATGTACTCGTAGACGTCCTTGTCGGCCAACGGGTTTCCCCACTCGTCCCATTCGATCACTGTCAGGGGCAGCGACGGATCCAGGATGGAGGTGAGCGGGTCGACGAACGGCACATTGGCGAGGATGCCGGTGAACAGTTCCGGCGCCAGGTTCGCCACCGCGCCCATCAGCAGCCCGCCCGCGCTGCCCCCGTCGGCGATCAACCGGTCCGGTGCGGTGGCACCGGTGTCGATGAGATGGCTCGCGCAGGAGACGAAGTCGGTGAAGGTGTTCTTCTTCAGCAAGGTCTTGCCGTGCTCGTACCAGAGCCGACCCATCTCGCCGCCGCCGCGCACATGCGCCACCGCGAACACCATGCCACGATCGAGCAGCGACAGTCGCGACACCGAGAACGACGGATCGATGCTGGCCTCGTAGGAGCCGTATCCGTAGAGCAGAGTGGGTTTCGGGCCGTCGGGCAGCCCGCTGCGCTTGATGATCGAGATCGGAATCCGGGTGCCGTCGGTGGCAATGGCCCAATCACGGTGCTGTTCATAATCATTGGCGTCGTAGCCGCCGAGTACCGGCTGTTCTTTGCGCAACAGCAGCTCACCGGTGGCCGGCACGTAATCGAACACCTGCATCGGCGTGATGAACGAGGTGACCCCGACTCGCAGCGTCGGCTGTTCCCACTCCGGGCTCGAACCCGCACCGGCGGAGAACAATTCGAGGCCGAAATCGAGTTCGGTCAGCTCGCCGAAGCCCGCCGGGGTGAGCGGCCACACCGACAGGCGCGGCAGCGCGTCGCGCCGGTAGCTGAGCACCAGGTGGTTGGCGAAGGCGTCGATGTCCTCGAGCCGCACGTCCTCGCGATGCCCGACCAGCGTCGTCATGTCCGACGGATCGGTGGCGGGCGCGACGGCGAGGACGAAATTCTCCGCCTTCACCCCGTCGACCACGTCGTTGTGCAGGATCAGGAACTTGTCCTCGCCCGCGATCACCGCGTGCTCGGCCGAGTACTCCACGCCCTCGCGACGCGGCAGCAGCACTCGGAACTCCCCCTCGGGGTTGTCCGATTCCAGGATCCAGCCCTCGGTGGTGATCTTGGAACCGAGCCAGACCATCAGGTACTTCTCGGAGCGGGTCGCGCCGACGCTCACCCAGTAGCGCTCGTCGGGCTCGTGGAACACCGTCACATCGGCGTCGGAACCGGTGCCGACGCGGTGGCGCCACACGGTGTCGGGTCGCCAGGACTCGTCGACCGTCTGATAGAAGATGTGCGTGCCGTCCAGCGACCAGGTCGCCCCCGGCGCCGCACCCGCCACCTCGTCGGGCAGCAGCTCACCGGTGCGCAGATCCTTGATCCGCAGCGTGTAGCGCTCGTCGCCGGAGCTGTCGACGGAATAGGCGAGCAGGTTGCCGTCGTGGCTCAGCGAGAACGCGCCGAGGGCGAAGAAGTCCAGCCCCTCGGCGAGGATGTTGCTGTCGAGCAGCACCTGCTCGCCCTCGATCGCCGCGTCGAACTGCGAGGTTGTCGAGGGCCCTGCGTGGTCACGCTCCGCTACCGCGTCCGGGCCCGCCGACAACCTCGCGGAGCCCACCTCGAGCTGCGGCGGCGTCCACGCGTCGATGCCCTCGGCCTTCGCGTCGACGGGACAGCGGCAGTGCACGCCGTATTGCTTGCCCTCGAAACTGCGCGAGTAGTACCAGTAGTCGCCCAGCCGCGTCGGCACCGAGAGATCGGTTTCCTGCGTCCTGGCCTTGATCTCGTCGAAGATCTTGTCCCGAAGGGGCTGCAGCTGGTCGGTCTGCGCCGCCGTGTAGGCGTTCTCCGCCTCCAGGTACGCGATGACCTCGGGGTCTTCCTTGTCCCGCAGCCATTCGTAGTCGTCTACGAACGTGTCACCGTGGTGGACCCGCTCGAAGGGCGCCCTCTTCGCGATCGGCGCCGACACAATCTCATTCTCGCCAGCCATCCGTCCACCGTAGTCGCCCCGCTCCCACCGGGCCCGCCAACTCACCCCGGCAGCGTTCGGCGGCAGTGCGCTCACGTCGGGCGGCACGCCGACGACTGAGTAGTTCTGCGCATCTGCCGGGGGCTCGCTGTCCGTAGCCTGACCGCATGGGGATGCGGTACGCAATGCGAGCGTTGGTCGTGACTGCCGGGGTGGTGCTGGCCGCGGGGCCCGGGGTGGTGATGTCGGCGAACGCGTGCGCGTGCGGCGGTGTCGTCAGCGGGGACAGTTCGGCACGGGTGGACAGCGAGACGGCGGTCCTGGGCTGGGACGGACAGCGCGAGACCGTGCTGATGCGGTTGGGGATGCAGTTCGCCGGTGCCGACGCGGCGCTGATCGTGCCGACGCCGACCCCAGCGACAGTCTCGGCCGGGAGTCCGGATTCGTTCAGCGAGCTCTCGCGGATGACCGCACCCGAGCGGGTCACCGAATACGACTGGTTCGGCAGCGGCTCGCTGGGCAGCGACGCATCCGGCGCCGCCCCTGGCTCCGGCCCCGACGTGCTCGGCCAGGTGCAGTTGGGCCCGCTGGAGGCAACCACCTTGCGCGGCGGCGACCTCATCGGCATCCGAGAGTGGCTGGACACCAACGGTTATCACCTCCGACCCGAGGTGAGCGCCACCCTCGACCCCTATCTGCGCGAGGGCTGGTCCTTCGTGGCCATGCGCCTCACCAGCGCGAAGCCCCTCTCCGGCGCCCTCGACCCGGTCCGGCTCACCTTCGACTCCGACCGCCTCGTCTACCCGATGCGCATGTCGGCCGCCGCTACCGCACCCCAAAGGGTCCGCCTCTACGTCTTCGGTGACCACCGGGTGTCACGCGTCGACCCCGACACGGCTTCGCACACGATCACCACCGAATTCGCCGCTCCCGTCTGCGAACCCAGCGACGCGGACCTGAAAGCGCTTGCCGCGGGCGACAACTACCTCACCGAACTCTCGATCTACATCCCTGATCCCCGGACCATCACCAGCGATTTTCTCCTCGGTCCGGCCGCCGAGGACATCGGCGTGCGCGACCGGGTGGTGAGCAAGGAATACGTGGAGATCCTCGGCCTGCCCGCGGGTTACGTCCTGATCGTCGCCGGACTCTCGCTGGTGGGCGTGATCGCGGGCGCCACCGTGCGCCGCCGGTCAGCGAAGTAGCCACGATCGAACGCGATCGAATCGGCGGCCCGCTCGCCGTCGGCGGTCCCGCACGAGGGGGTCGAACACGCAGCGACCCGGCTCGTCGGCCGCAGAAACCGTCGAACCGGGTCGGGTACTGGAGGCTCTCAGGCCCCGAGCGCGGGACCGATCACCGGCCACGAGTGATGCAGGGCGTCCTGCCAGTAGGACCAGGAGTGCGTGCCCACCGGGTGGTAGTCGATCTTGGCGCCGATACCCGCGGCGCGCAGGCGCTGGTCGAAGGACACCATGCAGGTGTTCACGCCGAGCTCGATGGGTCCGCCGAGGAAGATGTTCTCGGCCAGCGTGGGCTTGAGTTCGGCCTCGTGGGGGCCGGGGATGCCGGTGCCGGTGGACAGGTACAGCGCCTTGCCGCGCAGCCCTTCGATCATCAGGGCCGGGTCGTGCGCGGCCCATTCGGGGCTGCCGGGCGCACCCCACATGTTGGCGGGGTTGCCGCCGCGGTTGACGATGGAGAACATCATCGCGCCTGCCGCCATCGCGATGTCCGGGCAGGCGCTGTAACCGGCTACGGCGCGATAGAGACCGGGGTGGCGGGCGGCCAGGATGTAGGCCGCGTTGCCGCCCATCGACAGCCCGCCGATGCCGTTCACCCCGTTGCCGTTGAAATGCCCGTCGATCAAGCCGGGCAGCTCCTGGGTGAGGAACGTTTCCCACTTGTACCGACCGAATCGCGGATCATCGGCGATCCAGTCGGTGTAGTAGCTGGCCTGGCCACCCATCGGCAGCACCACGTTGACGTTCTTGCCGCGGAAGAAGGCTTCGGCGTCGGTGGCGTTGGTCCAGGTGCTCTGGCCGATGCCGGGGTCGAGCCCGTCGAGCAGGTAGTACGTGCCGCGCGCGCCGCCGCCCGCCGGATGCAGCACCTGGAGGTCGATATTGCGGCCCATCGCGGGCGAGGTGACGGTGATGGCCGTCCGATGCGGAGTCATCTCGTTGACCCCGATGATCTGTGCGGCGGACGCCGTCGCGGGATGCACCACCGCAGGTCCGATCACAGCAAGAGCAAGAGCCAGCACTGCAGCAGCAACACCTGTACGACGCACGACCTACCCTCCATAACCGCATGCCAATGACAGTCCAAGGTAACCCACAGGTGAACGAACTCTGAGCATTCGACATTCACGGCGTTTCCTCAGCAAACTCGCTGGTACGCAATGACCGCTTCGCCCGGAATTCGGTTCAGCGGGTGAGCGCGCCCCGGATCGAACCGGCCAGGTAGTCGAGATCCGCCCGCGCGGGCGAGGTCGGCCGCGCACGCAGGCCGAAGCCGTCGCCGGGCGTCCGCGGGATCACGTGCAGGTGCACATGGAACACTTCCTGCCCGGCCGTGACCCCGTCGGCGAGAAAGAAATTCACCCCGTCGGCGGCCACTTCACTGCTGCGCAACGCGGCGGCGATCTGCTGGCCCACCTGAAAGAGCTTGCCGCCCAAGGCGGGATCGAGATCGGCCAGACTCGGCGCGGGCACCTTGGGCACCACGAGCACATGCCCCGGCGTCACGGGACGAATGTCCATGAAGGCGAGCACCTCGTCGTCCTCGTAAACCTTCGAGGACGGGGCGGCCCCGGCGATGATGTCGGCGAAGATCGTGTACGGATTCACCCGCGTACGGTATCGACCTCGACGCGCGAAAGCCCGCCGGCTGCGCCCGAGAAGCGACAGTGGCGGGCTGATTCGCACGAGTCAGAGAATCGGCGACGGCGTGTAGCGCGCGGCGTCCGGATTCGCCTCGACCAGCTTCTGCACCTGCGCGACCACCTCGGACACCTGGTCCGACGCCGCTCCGATGAACGCCGCCTTGTCGGCCAGCGCCGCGTCCAAGCCCGCGCGGTCCAGCGGCATCCGGTCGTCGGCAGCCAGACGATCCAGCAGATCGGGTTCGCGCCCCTGCTCGCGCATGGCCAGCGCCACCGCCACCGCGTGCTCCTTGATGACCTCGTGCGCGGTCTCGCGACCCACGCCCGCGCGCACCGCCGCCATCAGGATGCGGGTGGTCGCCAGGAACGGCAGGTAGCGATCGAGCTCACGCGAGACCACCGCCGGGTAGGCGCCGAACTCGGCGAGCACGGTCAGGAAGGTCTCCATCTGCCCGTCGATGGCGAAGAACGCGTCCGGCAGCGCGACCCGGCGCACCACCGAGCAGAACACGTCGCCCTCGTTCCACTGCGCGCCCGCGAGCTCGGCGGCCATCGAACCGTAGCCGCGCAGGATCACCTGCAGGCCGTTCACCCGCTCACACGAGCGGGTGTTCATCTTGTGCGGCATCGCCGACGACCCGACCTGGCCCGGCTGGAAACCCTCGGTGACCAGCTCGTGCCCGGCCATCAGCCGAATCGTGTGCGCGAACGACGACGGCCCGGCACCCAGCTGCACCAGCGCGGAGAGCACATCGTGGTCCAGCGACCGCGGATACACCTGGCCCACGCTGGTGAACACCGTCGCGAAGCCGAGGTGGGTGGCGACCTGCCGCTCGAGGGCGGCGAGCTTGCCCGCGTCACCGTCGAGCAGGTCGAGCATGTCCTGGGCGGTGCCCATCGGGCCCTTGATCCCGCGCAGCGGGTAGCGGTCGATCAGATCGCGCATCCGGGCGAGGCCGACCAGCATCTCGTCGGCGGCGGAGGCGAAACGTTTGCCCAGCGTGGTGGCCTGGGCGGCGACATTGTGCGAGCGCCCGGCCATCACCAGCGTCTGGTACTCGGCGGCCCGCTCCGCCAGCCGCGCCACGATGGCGATGCCGTGGTTGTAGACGTGTTCGAGGGAGAGCCGGATCTGCAGCTGCTCGACGTTCTCGGTGAGGTCACGGCTGGTCATGCCCTTGTGCACGTGTTCGTGCCCGGCGAGGGCGTTGAATTCCTCGATGCGCGCCTTCACGTCGTGGCGGGTGACCCGCTCACGCTCGGCGATCGAGGCCAGGTCGACGTGGTCGATGACGCGTTCGTAATCGTCGACAACCCCTGCGGGGACATCGATTCCGAGTTCGGCCTGCGCACGCAGCACCTCCAGCCACAGCCTGCGCTCGAGCACGATCTTGTTCTCGGGCGACCAGAGCGCGACGAGCTCCGGGCTGGCGTATCGGGTGGCGAGGACATTCGGGACGAGGCTCACGAGCACTCAGTCTAATTGCCGCACCCGTTCGGGCTGCTGGGGCATCATGTTGGGCACCACGGGCGGGGCGACGATGTCGATCATTTCCAGCAGGCCTGCCCGGGCGGGGCGGCGTGGTTCGGGGTGGCCCTCGATCAGCGCGGCGACCACCGCACCGTCGACGACGGCCACCATTCTGCGTAGCTGCTCGGGGCGCACCACTCGGTCGGAGCGGCGCAGCACGTCGGCGAGCAGTTCTTCGAGCTGCGTGCGTAGTCGGAGCTGGACCTCACGTAACTCGGGATGACGGGCCGAGGCCACGGAGCGCTCGTAGCGGGCGATCAGCTGGCCGCGCGCGTCCAGGTCGCCGTCGTCGGGGCCGACGAGTACGTCGAGAACCAGCTCGACCGTCGCTTCGGTGCCCCGCCTGCGGTGACTGACCTCGCCGACCCGGCGGCGCATCGCGTCGAGTTCGATGGCTCCGCTGAACTCGACGGCGCGGGCGATCAGATCTTCCAGAGACTCGAAGTAGTAGGTGGTCGACGCGAGTGGAAGATCGGCTCGCGAGGCCACCGAACGATGTCGAACGGCGTCGAAACCGCCTTCGAGCAACAGCTCAGCCGCCGCCGCCACCAGAGCCTGTCGGCGTCGTTCACCTTTCGGGGTCGTTGCGGTGGTCACCGTGCAACAGTGCCAGTCATCATCAGTTCAACCGTGCGCAATCGTCATCGGGGAAACACTGGGAATTCGGGATAACTGAGTTTTACCGTATCCCGGCACAGATGTGTTCGTACTACGCAAAGTTGTTGTCGCACATCACTGTTGACAAGGGGTCGGATCAACCCTTCAAGAACCGTCCCAGACGCTCCAGTGCTGCGGCGATGTCGTTTGTGGAGCCTGCGAAGGAAAAACGGACCGTGTGGTTTCCATTTGCGGTGTCGAAATCGAGTCCGGGCGCCAGTGCGACCCCGGTTTCGGCGAGCACCTCGGCGCACCAGGCGCGGGAATTGTCGGTCAAATGACCAATATCGGCATAGGCGTAGAAGGCGCCGTCGGCGGGCGCGAGATCGGTGATTCCGATCGCGGGCAAGCCCTCCAGCAACAACGCCCGGTTGCGCGCGTACCGGCGCACATGCCCGTCCAGTTCATCCTTGGCTTCCGGTCCGAAAGCGTGCACGGCCGCGTACTGGGAGATCGCGGGCGGGCACACCGTCATATTCGACGCCAGCCGTTGCAGCGCCGGACGCAGATCCGCCGGGGCCAACATCCAGCCCAGTCGCCAGCCGGTCATCGAGAAGTACTTCGACACCGAACCGATCACCACCGAATCGCGGGAGAACTCCCACGCCGAGGAGGTCGGCGTGCTCGCGCCCGCGTAGGTGATGCCGTGATAGATCTCGTCGGAGATCAACAGGGTGCCGTGCCGCTCGCACCAGCGGGCCAGCGCGGCGAGTTCGGCGGGGTCGATCATGGTGCCGGTCGGGTTGGCCGGACTGGCCACCACCAGCCCCGCTGGCGGTTCGGGCAGGGCTTCGAGCATCGCGACCGTCGGCTGGAATCTGGTCTGTGGGCCGCAGTCCAGCTCCACGACCGCGCAGCCGAGTGCCGAGAGCGTGTTGCGGTAGGCCGGATAGCCGGGGCGCGCCACCACCACGGTGTCGCCCGCGTCGAAGGCGGCCAGGAAGATCAGCGTGAACGCCCCCGACGAGCCGGTCGTCACCACCACGTCGTCCGGGTGCACGTCGTAGCCGTAGGTCTCGCTGTGATGACCCGCGATGGCCTCACGCAGCGGCAGAATGCCGAATGTCTCGGTGTAACCGAGCAATTCGTGGTCGATGGCGGCCCTGGTCGCCCGCAGCACCGGCGCCGGCGCCTGCGTCGAGGGCTGACCCGCCGCGAGCACCAGCACATCCGCATGCGACCTGGCGCGCTCAGCTGCCGCTTTCCACACATCCATCACGTAGAAAGGAGCAATGGCCGACCGGCGCGATTCTCTGGACACCCGAGAGACGGTAGAGCACCCGATTGCCGGCGTTCACGGATATGGTCGGCACAATGGCTCCGACAGCGAATACGCAGCCACCGACGCGACCTCCATGGTCACGTCGGGGCCGGGGCGCGGGGGCGGGATGAAGCGGACAGCAACAGCGCGCGACGTGCGGGCGGGCACCCGGGCGGGCACCGAATCCGAGGTGGCCGAACAGCCCACCGATTCCGGCATCTCGCGAGCGGTGCCCGCCGTCGCGGACAGCGGATCGACACGATCCGGCAGTGCGGGCAAGCGTCGTCCGGTCAGCGTCAACGGCCGTATCCTGCAGGCGAATTGGCGTGAGCAGTTGCCTTCGAAGGTCCGGGCCCGCGATCGGATGGCCGAGTGGGCGGCTCGGTATCCGGTGGTCGGCGAGATCGCGGGCGAGCTTCGCAAAGGTGAGGTTCGCCAGGTCTTCTGGCGTCGGCCCAAGGCGCGGGCCGAGGATCTGTGGTCACGCAGGCCGAGCCGCGAGCGCGCGCGCGAGGTGCTGGTCGAACGGCGAGTGCTGCTCGCCGGAGTGCTCGCGGTCGCGGTGTTCGTCGCGGCCGACAGCCAGTTCGGCGCCGCCGCCGACGGGCCCCCACTCGCGCCGGGCGAAGCGTTGCACGTGGCCATCGCCTATCCCCCGCAACTGCTCCCCAACCCCCAGTCGGCGACCCGCATGCTCGCCGCCATCGACGCAGGTGAGAAGCGTCGCGAAGCACACGTGGTCGCCGCGGCGGCCCGCGCCACCCTCGAACGCGCGAAGGCGGAGGCGGCGGCCGCGGCGTCCGGCGAATGGCAGGACTGGATGGGACAGCGCGCCCCGGTGGTTCCCGGCGCGATGGTGCCGGGCTCGACGCCGTCCGGCGGCGGTTTCAGCCTGCCCGCCAAGGGCGCGTTCACCTCCGGTTTCGGCTCCCGCTGGGGCACCATGCACCGCGGCATCGACATCGCGGGCCCGATCGGCAGCCCCATCTACGCCGTGGCCGACGGCACCGTGGTCGAAGCGGGACCGGCCCAGGGTTTCGGCCTGTGGGTCCGCATCCGCCACGACGACGGCACCATCAGCATCTACGGCCACATGTACGACTTCTTCGTCTCCCAGGGCGAACGCGTCCCCGCGGGCATGCAGATCGCGCGCATCGGCAACCGCGGCGATTCCACCGGCCCGCACCTGCACTTCGAAATCGTGCAGAACGGTCAACATGTGGACCCACAGGCCTGGCTGGCGATGCACGGACTACGCCTGAACTGACCGCACGTCCGGCCTCGCCGCCGGCGGGCTCGAATTACTTCGCGACGCTGTTGCGCTCCGGAACGACGACATCGGTCGCGCCGATATCGGTTCGGAAATGGCTGCCGGTGAGCTTGATGCCCGCGAGCCGCGCGTAAGCCCGCTCGCGCGCCTGCGCGAGGTCCGCGCCGACACCCACCACGTTGAGCACCCGCCCACCCGCCGACACCAGCGCCTTGTCCTCGCGCTGGCTCGTCCCGGCGTGCAGCACCAGCGTTTCGCCCTCCAGCGCGCCGTCGTCGGCGCCGGTGATCACATCGCCGGTGCGCGGGCGCGCCGGGTAGTTCTCGGCGGCGAGCACGACGGTGATCGCGGACCCGTCCTTCCAGCGCGGTGCGTCGACCTCGGCGAGGCGTCCGGTCGCGGTGGCGTGCAGGAGTTCGGCAAACGGGCTGTCCAGCAGCGCGAGCACCGCCTGGGTCTCTGGATCGCCGAAGCGACAATTGAATTCGACGACGGCGGGGCCGTCGCTGCCGATCGCCAGACCCGCGTACAGCAGGCCGGAGAACGAACTGCCGCGCGCGACGAGCTCGGCCGCCACCGGCTTCACCACGTCGTCGACGATCTCGGTGAGCGTCTGCTCGGGCAGCCACGGCAGCGGGGTGTAGGCACCCATGCCGCCGGTGTTCGGGCCGGAATCGCCGTCGCCGACGCGCTTGTGGTCCTGCGCGGGCAGCAGCGGAATCACGGTTTCGCCGTCGACCAGGCAGAACAGTGACACTTCCGGCCCGTCGAGGAACGACTCCAGCAGTACCGGGTGGCCCTGCTCGAGCAGTTCGGCGCCGTGATCGCGCGCCGCGCGCCGGTCGGCGGTCACCACCACGCCCTTGCCCGCGGCCAGGCCGTCGTCCTTGACCACCCAGGTCGGGCCGAAGCGGTCGAGGGCCGCGTCCAGCTCGGCCGGGCTGTCGACGATCTCGCTGTGCGCGGTCCGCACACCGGCCACCGCCATCACGTCTTTCGCGAACGCCTTGGACCCTTCGATCCGGGCCGCGTCGGCCGACGGGCCGAACACCGGGAACCCGGCCGCGCGCACGGCATCGGCGACGCCGAGCACCAGCGGCACCTCGGGGCCGATCACCACCAGGTCGGCGGCCACCTCACCGGCCAGCGCGGCGACGTCGCCGGTGGAGCAGGGATCGACCGGACGTAGCTCGGCATGCTGGCCGATGCCGGGGTTGCCCGGGGCAGCGATCACCGCCGTCACCGACGGATCCCGGCGCAGCGCCAGGACGAGGGCATGTTCACGGGCTCCGGAACCGATGACGAGTACGCGCACGGCCCTAGATTAGTCGCGCACGTCGCCCGCACTTCGCAGGCCCCGTGCCGATCCAGGGTTCCGCCGTCCGTCAGCGATACCCGGTGGCGTCCCCCGGTCCGTGCGCGCGTTTCGAGCCTGGCCCTCGCGGCTCGGGTTCGATTGCGCCACAATGAAACCAGGTGTGGCACAGCAGCCGCCACCGAAACGGGGAGCACATCATGGGCCTGCTCGACGGAATGATGGGCAATGCCGGTCGCATAGATCCGGCCACCGCCCAGCAGGAATACGCGAAGCTGTTCGGGCAGGGCGAGCAGGTGTATGCCGCGTTCCTGCTGGTCCGCGATGCGATGCTGTTCACCAACCGCCGCCTGATCATGGTCGACAAGCAGGGCGTCACCGGCCGCAAGGTCAGCTACCACAGCATCCCCTACCGCTCGATCAGCCACTTCGCCGTCGAAACAGCGGGCACCTTCGACCTCGACGCCGAGCTCTACATCTGGATCGGCAGCGACAACGAGCCGCTCAAGCAGCGTTTCAACCGCCAGGTCGACATCTACGAGGTGCAGGGCATCCTGTCGCATTTCGTGTCGATCTAGCTACGCTCGCCGTATGGCATCCGTTTTCAGCGCGATCATCGCAGGTCAGATCCCCGGCCGCTTCGTCTGGGAAGACGACGAGTTCGTCGCCTTCCTCACCATCGCCCCCGTCACCCAGGGACACACCCTCGTCGTGCCGCGCGCGGAGATCGACCAGTGGCAAGACGTGGATCCCGCCGTGATGGCTCGGATGATGGGCGTCGCCCAGAAGATCGGCCAGGCCGTGCGCGTCGCCTTCGACGCCCCGCGCGCCGGCCTGCTCATCGCCGGCCTCGAGGTCCCCCACCTGCACACTCACGTCTTCCCCGCCTTCACCATGGGCAATTTCGACATCTCCGGCGCCGACCCCGAACCGGCCCCCGAATCCCTCGACGAGGCCCACACCAAGATCAAGACCGCCCTGCGCGACCTCGGCCACGGAGCCCACGTCCCCGCTTGATTTTGCCCTGGATGGAACCGAAGCGACCGGTCTCGCGTCTAAGAGATCGAGTGGTTGTTGCGTGCGAATGAGGAGAGACAATGCGACTGGTTGGCTTTGCCGCCGGGGTGTGCGCTGTAGTGGCGCTCGCCGGATGCTCTGAAACTGTCGACGGGCAGCCCGAGGTCAGCGGGGCTCCGCTGACCAAGGAGCAGCTGTTCGATCCGTGTGCTGTGCCGGATGGGGTATTGCAGGCGGCCGGTCTCGACCCGGCGTCGAAGGACGACAACCCGTTTTCGGTTGCTCGCGAGCAGTGGAAGGGGTGTGGCTGGAGGGGTGATGGGCACTTCGTGTACCTCAAATCCACTACCTACACTCTCGACGAGATTCGCGCGAATGACTACTTCCACGATTTCCAAGACATCACCGTTGGCGACAGGAAAGCAGTGCAGTATCTACTCGGCACCAGAACGCCACCGAATCAATGCGAAATCACCTTCGATACCAGCAAGGGCAGGGTAGCGGTAACAGCAACAAAATTCATCGATAGCAAATCGACCACCGACCCTTGCTTGCTGGCGAACACCGCAGCGCCGAACTTCTTGGATGTTCTTCCAAAATAGGCACAACGGAAACGACCGAGGGGATCTGAGCGATGGCGCCGAACGATATGGCCAAGGAATTTCAAACGATGGCGGGCGAGGCTGCGGCTGGCCGACTCATTATCGAATACGATGCGGCCGAACGGTGCGCGAAATGGTGCGATGAATATATCAAAGACTTGCAAAATTTAGCTGGACGCACCCAACAGATGGTCGCGGTCGATTCGTTCGGAATCCTCAACTCCGCAAAAACCCTCGCCAAAAAATTCGCAGACCTGGCCGAAGGGGGTGCCGGCTCCGGCTCCTATGCCGACGCCGCCACTCAGCACATCGAAATCCTCACCGCCATGGCCGACATGTACCGCAAAGCCGGTGCCGCCTACAAGAACTGCGACGAGGCCACTCAGCTGGCCATCAAGCAGCAGACCAACAAGCTCGACTGATTTCAGGGGGATACTATGTCGTTCGGAGAATTTCTTTCCGGCCTTTCCAATCCGAGCACCTTCTTACCCACGGTCGCCGATCGGGTGGGTTCGCTGTTCGATTACGACATCGAGCCGACGCAGTCCGAGCTGGATGCGCAATCGGATGGCAACAAAGAACGCGCGCAGATTTATGGCGACAACAGGGCATTGGCCTCTGGCTTCTCCGGCGAATACACCCCCCTCGTTGTACCTGGAGTGATGGAGAACTTCACCAATATGTCGCACTCCGACATCATGAAGTTTGTCGAATCGATCGACATCACGACGATGAGCACGAGCATTCAGGGCTGGACGCAGCTCGCCGACGACACGACCACCAAAGCAACCGGCTTCCACGACAACATCGCCAAGGAAATGGAACGCGGCTGGGCAGGCAGCGCCGCGAGCCAGGCCCTCGCGAGCACCAAGAGCTATCTCACGGAAATCCACAAGGTAGATCAGGCCGCGCGGCTGATCGCCAACAAGATGGCCGAGGCCCGTTCCGGTTTCCAGCAGGTGAAGTACTCGGTACCCCACGAGTCCGACAATCAGAGCGGCACCGTAGCCGGAATCGTCGCTACCACGCTGTCGAACGTGGCAGTACCCGGCCTCGGCAGTGCCACCGGCCTCCTCATGGACAGCACCAGCGCGGGCCGCGCCGATGCCGCCCAAGCCGCGGCGCGCCAGGTGATGACCACGGTCTACAAGCCGGTCGCCGAACAGTCGGACGAATTCGTCCCGAAGGTCCCCACGCCGGCAAAACCTCAGTCCGACAAGCCGACCGGTGACACCACGAGGGACAAGCCGACCGGCACCACCACCGATAAGCCCACCGGCAACAACACCACCACCACCGACCCGGGCGACGACGACACCACCCCCGTCACCACGGAACCGGAAACCCCGACCACCACGGAACAACCGGGCGACGACGACACCACCGGTGACGACGACACCACCAGCGGTGACGACACCACCCCCGCCTCGACAACTCCCGAAACCCCCACCACCACGACTCCGGCGGGCACCACTCCGGGCACCACCCCAGCGGGCACGTCCCCCGGCGGCCTCGGCTCCGGCGGCGGAGCGGGCGCGGGAGCGGGATCAGGTGCGGGCGCAGGCGCGGGAGCCGGTGCGGGCACCCCCGGCGCAGCTGTCCCCGGTACCCCCGGCCAGAAGCAGGGCGTGGCGGTGGGAGCGGGAGCGGGCGCTGGCACCGGCGCATCGTCGGGTCGCGCGGGCATGTCCGGCATGGGCGGGATGGGCGCACCCGGCGCGCGCGGCGGCGGCAAGGACGACGAGGACGAGCACCAGGCCCCGGACTATCTGCGCGGCGTCCACGAGGAACTGCTCGGCCCCGAGCGTCTGCACGTCCCGCCGGTGATCGGCGGCGACGCATGACCGACACCTGGGAGCTGACCCCGTTCGAATTCTGGGTCGCCTGGGAAACGCTCGGCCGCGACCGCATGCCCTGGCCGCTCACCTTCACCGCCGGTGTCGAAACCCAGGTCGAATTCGACCGGGAGTGTCGTCGCGCGGCGGATTCGCTGATCGCCACCATGGGCACCGACGAATCCCTCTACCACGCCTTGCACGCCCTCGCGCACCCCGAGATCCGCGTCGAACTGTTCGGCCACCGATTCGACGGCCGCACCCGCATGGTCCGCGCCTGTGCCACGACCGAGGCGGGCAACGGTGTCATCGCCGCCCAACTCCCCGGCCCCGAATACGGCCAGGGCGGCAACATCCTGATCTCGCTGCGCTCGGCTCATGCCATCGCGGGCCGCCTGATCGCTATCCTTCCGAAGGTCCCCCCGGGCAGCACCGGCGGTTTCAACGTCCACCGAGACGACTTCACCGCCACCCCCGACCCCTACGCCCGGCACCGCACCCCCGCCGAGCAAGCCCTGTCCTTCCTCAAACGCCCCTTTCGCACCTACGCGGAATTTCGTGTAGCCACCGGGCCTGCGCTGGACGGCTGGCAAGAAGGCGGCACCACCATCCAGTTGGTCGACTACACCGACGACGGTCGCTACCTCATCCACGAGGGCGAACGAATAGAAGCCACCCCGGCGACCACCGACCGGATCGAGGCCCATCTCCAACGCCTCATCGAGCAGGCTACGGCTAGCACTCGCCAATCCGCCTGGTAGTCGCCACCATTCGCTCGACGGGGGTGATCGTGTACAGCTCGGGGAGTCTGCACACGATCACCCCTTCGTCGCCCTGGGCGGGCGCCACTTGATCACCGAACCGCACGGCGCCCCGATCGCGGCGCAACCAGTGGAACGGTTCGCCTCACCGGCGCGGTCGACACCTCCGGCCTGACCATGAACTACTCCGGCACCGACCTGTACGTGCCTCGAGCACCCGGGTCGACTAGGTGGTCGCGTCGTCGCGTCAGATAAGCGCGTTCGGCCGGATTCTGGGTGGCGGCGATCGCGGCGTCGTAGGCGGAGCGCGCCTCTGCGCCGCGCCCCATCCTGCGTAGCAGATCGGCGCGGGCGGCGTGCCAGGCGTGGTAGCCGTCGAGCGGCAGCGAATCGATTTGTGCCAGAGCCACATTGGGCCCGTCCAGTTCGGCGATGGCGACGGCCCGGTTGAGTGCGACTATCGGGGTCGGGGTCACGGCGTAGAGCTGGTCGTAGAGAGCGACGATCTGGTTCCAGTCGGTGTCGCGGGCCTCGGCCGCGTCGGTGTGGACCGCGTTGATCGCCGCCATGATCTGATAGCGACCAGGTGGGTCGCCGCCTGCCGCGACTCGCCGCAAGCATTCGCGCACCAACGCGTGCCCCTCGGCGATGAGGGCGCGGTCCCAACCTCCCCGGTCCTGCTCGTCGAGCGTCACCAGCTGCCCACCCGCGAAACGCGCCGCCCGGCGGGCGTCGATGAGCAGCATCAGTGCCAGCAAGCCGGCGACCTCACCGTCGTCGGGCAGCAGATCGCGCATGATGCGGCCGAGCCGAACGGCCTCCGCCGTCAAGTCGGCCCGAATCGATTGCGCGCCGGCCAGATACCCCTCGTTGAAGACGAGATAGATGACGGCCAGCACACCGCCGAGCCGGTCGGTGACGTCATCGCGATCGGGCACGCGAAACGGGATGTGCGCGGCTTTGATCTTGGCCTTGGCGCGGGTGATGCGTTGGGCCATGGTCGTTTCGGCAACGAGAAACGCACGAGCGATCTCGCCGACCGTGAGCCCGCCGAGCAGGCGCAGTGTCAGCGCGACTCGCGCCTCCGGCGCCAATGCCGGATGGCAACAGGTGAATACGAGCCGGAGACGGTCGTCGTTGATCGGTCCGGTCGGTTCGTGCGGTGTGTGATCGTCGATGATCATGGCTGCCTGGTGTTTCGCGTCGCGCAGTGATTCCCGGCGGAGCCGGTCGATCGCGCGGTTGCCCGCGGTCTTCGTCAGCCAGCCGCCCGGGTTGGGCGGTATGCCCTCGACCGGCCAGCGTTCGATGGCGGTGAGCAGGGCCTCGCCCGCGGCGTCCTCGGCGATGTCGAGATCGCCGAAACGTCGAGCGAGCGAGGCGACCACCCGGCCGTACTCCTCGCGGTAGATCCGATCGATCCGCGCGCGAGTGTCGTCGCTCATGCGCCGTCGAATGTCCTGATCTCGATCTTCTGCTCGCAAACCGTCGACGCCCTGGCGGCGATCTTCAGCACGGCATCGAGGTCGGGGGCCTGTACGACCCAGAACCCACCGAGGTATTCCTTGGTCTCGGCATACGGCCCGTCGGTGACGACCACATCGGCACCGGTGTTGTCGACCGTGGTCGCCTCATCGGGCCGACCGAGCCCACCCGCGAACACCCACGCCCCTTCGGCCTTGAGTTCGTCGTTGAACCGCTCCGTCGCGTCGTACTGCGGCTGGGCCTCCTCCTGCGGAATGTCGTACACGCTCGGGTCCACAACAACGGAAAGCAGGTACTTCGTCATGGCGATTTCCCTTCGTCGGTGGCAACCGATCGGCCGCCTCTACCCTCACCACGAACGGCTGATCACGAATACGACAGCTCTCGACAAGATTGCTCGAATTCTCCCGAAATGGGCGGACCGATCCACCAGCGCTCGAGTCCGCACAGACACCGGCTGGACAGCCTCGGGTACGAAAAAGCGCCCCGGACGGATCCGGGGCGCTTGTCGAGCCCCCTGTCAGGATTGAACTGACGACCTTCGCTTTACAAGAGCGGTGCTCTACCACTGAGCTAAGGAGGCGGGTGGTGCGCGACCATCTTAGCCGCGCGCGCCAACCGCGTGACACCGGATCGGTGTCACGCGGAGGCGGAGGAGTTCAGGACTGGGCGCGGGCCGCGTCGTCGGCGGCCATCGCGTCACGCAGGCTCTTGGGCCGCATGTCGGTCCAGTTCTTCTCGACGTACTCGACGCACGCTGCCCGGCTTTCTTCGCCGAACACGACACGCCAGCCCGCCGGGACCTCCGCGAACGCGGGCCACAGGGAGTGCTGCTCTTCATCGTTGACCAGAACGAAGAAGCGGCCGTCCTCGTCGTCGAAGGGGTTGGTGCTCATTTCACCTCACTGGATACTGGCGCTGTGTACAGGATCACTGCGCGGCCGCGAAGCCACGAGCGTTGTGTCGACCCTAGCAAGGCATACGTTACTGGTAGGGAGTTACCCGATGCTGCGCCGGTCAGGGTGGTCAGGCGGCGAAGAAGTCCAGCAGGATCTTGTTGACCGCCTCGGGACGCTCCAGGTAGCCGTAGTGGCCCGTGTCCGGGATCTCCTGGTAGCGGGCCCCGGGGATCGCCTCGGCCACCTCGCGCGACAGGTACGGCGGAATCATCCGATCGTCGGCGAACCCAATTGCCAAGCAGGGCACCGTAATCGAACGATACGCGGCAACGCGATCGAATTCGTGATCCATCGCCCGCTGGGCACGGACACCCGGCGAGGGAGTCCCCACGGTGAACTCGAACAGATCGAGCCAGTCGCGCGCGGCGTTGGTGTCGGCCATCGTCGCGGGCGACAGATTCATCACCGCGCTCAATGCCGCCTCGAATTTCGCGGGCAGCGTCACCGCCGAGGCGTCGAGATCCTGCTCGCCGGCCGACAGTGTCTTCTGGAACTGGTCCAACCTGCCGTGACCGGCCATGAACACGGCCTTGCGAACCAGATCCGGCCGGGCCAGCGCCAGCTCCTGCGCCACCCGCGCACCCATCGACGTACCGGCGACCAGCGCGGGGCCTTCGCCGAGGAACTCGATCAGCGCGGCGGTGTCGGCGACCAAATCCTCGATCCGCATACCGCCCGCGGCTTCGAAGGAGGGCGCGATTCCGCGATTGTCGAACACACAGACCCGATAACCCGCCGCGACCAGCGCGGGAACCTGGTGCAGCTCCCATACCCGGCCCGGCGACCCGGTCCCCATGATCAACACCACCAGCGGACCACCGCCCCTGACGTCGGTGCCCTTGGTACGGTCGCCCTTGACCTGATAATTCAGTGCGATGCCGTTCACCGTGGCCAGTGGCATGAAGAAACCTCTCTGCGGGGTCGATCGTGTACTACCGACACGGTAACGGGACCGCCACGACACGGCACCGGGGCGGGGTGTTACGCGTCGCTAGTTCATCGGCGGTGCGCCGGCGCCCGATAGTATTGGTCACTCGCAGGTAGAGCGCAGGGAAACCGGGAGGACGAACCCATTATGGCCGCGAAGAGCACCGCCAACGACATCGCCGACGACGAACTCGAGCCGCTTGCCGACGAAACCGCCCGCCAGGCACAGAAGGTCGTCGCGGCACACGCCGAAGACGCCGACGAGTGCCGCATGCTGCTGTCCATGCTCGGCATCGCTCCCGCCTGAACACAGCGCACCCCTGCGACGCATAAGGATGCGTGAGTGGACCAAATGATCGATCAACCGTCCAATGACCGTCCGTCCGAAAACAGTGAAACCCTCGTGCCGACCGGCGCGGGTTCTGGATTTGTCGTCGTCGCCAACCGGCTTCCGGTCGACCTCGAACGCCTGCCCGACGGCACCACCAGGTGGAAGCGCAGCCCCGGTGGGCTGGTCACCGCACTGGAACCGGTGCTGCGCACCAACAAGGGCGCATGGGTCGGCTGGTGCGGCGTGCCCGACGTCGAGGTCGAACCGATCATCGAAGACGGGCTCGAGCTGTATCCGGTGCCGCTGACGGCGCAGGAGGTGGAGGACTACTACGAAGGGTTCTCCAACGGCACGCTCTGGCCGCTGTATCACGATGTGATCGTGCGCCCTGTGTACGACAGGGACTGGTGGGCAGCCTATGTCGAGGTCAACCGGCGTTTCGCCGAGGAGACCGCGAAGGTGGCCGCCGAGGGCGCGACGGTCTGGGTGCAGGACTACCAACTGCAGCTGGTGCCCAAGATGCTGCGCATGCTGCGCCCCGACCTGACCATCGGCTTCTTCCTGCACATCCCGTTCCCGCCGGTCGAGCTGTTCATGCAGATGCCGTGGCGCACCGAGATCGTCGAGGGCCTGCTCGGCGCCGACCTGATCGGTTTCCACCTGCCCGGCGGTGCCCAGAACTTCCTCTACCTGGCCCGCAGACTGGCCGGTCAGCCCACCTCGCGCGGCACGATCGGGGTTCGCTCGAAGCTCGGTGTCGTGCAGGTCGGTTTCCGCACGGTGCGCGTCGGGGCGTTTCCCATCTCGATCGATTCCGCCGAACTCGACGAGTCGTCACGTCGGCGTTCGGTGCGCGAGCGAGCCGCGCAGATCCGTGCCGAGCTGGGCAATCCCAAGAACATCATGCTCGGCGTCGACCGCCTCGACTACACCAAGGGCATCGACATCCGGCTCAACGCGCTGCAGGAACTGCTCGAGGAGGGCCGCGTCGACCCGTCCGAGACAGTGATGGTGCAGCTGGCCACCCCCAGCCGTGAACGCGTGCAGAGCTATATCCAGATGCGCGGCGACATCGAACGTCAGGTTGGCCGGATCAACGGCGAATTCGCCCGCGTCGGCTACCCGGTAGTGCACTACCTGCACCGCCCGATCCCCCGCGACGAACTGATCGCCTTCTTCATCGCCGCCGACGCCATGCTGGTCACGCCCCTGCGCGACGGCATGAACCTGGTGGCCAAGGAGTACGTGGCCTGCCACAGCGATCTCAACGGCGCCCTGGTGCTGAGCGAGTTCACCGGCGCCGCGGCCGAGCTGCGCCAGTCCTACCTGTGCAACCCGCACGATCTGGACAGTGTGAAGGACGCGATCATCGGCGCGCTCGACGACGATCGCGACACCAAGCGCCGCCGGATGCGCTCGCTGCGCCGTCAGGTGCTCACCCACGATGTCGAACGGTGGGCGCGTGCGTTCCTCGACGCCCTGTCGCACGGCAGTGTGGCGGGTTCGGCGCTGATGAGCGACGAGCAGACGTACCCCGCCGACGACGCTCGCTGAGCACACAGCGACCTCACAGCGTGGGTCCAGCCACTTCCCAGCGGGGTGGTGAAGCATAGAGGCATGGACGATCAGCGCCAGGAGACGGCTCGCGTGGTCACGCGGTGTGCCCGAGCATGCCGAACGGGCCGCGCATGAGCCTGCCGGAGGCGCGGGTGCTGGTCGTGGACGACGAACCGATGATCGTCGAACTGCTGGCGGTGAGCCTGCGCTACCAAGGGTTCGAGGTGGCAACGGCCGCCGACGGCGCCGAGGCGCTGGATCGGGCACGGGCGTTCCGCCCGCAGGCACTGATCGTCGACGTGATGATGCCCGGCATGGACGGCTTCGGCCTGCTGCGCCGGTTGCGCGCCGACGGATTCGACGCGCCGGTGCTGTTCCTGACCGCGCGCGACGAGGTGGACGACAAGATCACCGGGCTCACCCTCGGCGCCGACGACTATGTCACCAAGCCGTTCAGCCTGGAGGAGGTGGTGGCGCGGCTGCGGGTGATCCTGCGTCGCGCCGGCCACGCCGAACCCGAGCAGGCGAGCACCCGGTTGCGCTTCGCCGACATCGAACTGGACGACGACACGCACGAGGTGTGGAAGGCGGGCGAGCCGGTTGCCCTGTCCCCCACCGAGTTCACGCTGCTGCGCTATTTCATGGTGAACGCGGGCAGCGTGCTGAGCAAACCGCGCATCCTCGATCACGTGTGGCGCTACGACTTCGGTGGTGAAGTCGGCGTGGTGGAAACCTATGTGTCCTACCTGCGCAAGAAGGTCGACACCGGCGAACAACGGTTGATCCACACACTGCGCGGCGTCGGCTATGTGATGCGTGAGCCGAAGCGGTGAGCAGGCTCCCCCTGCGGGTGACGCTGGTACTGATGCTGGTCGCGTTGGCCGGATTCGGTTTGGTCGCTTCGAGTTTCGTGGTCACCAAGGCGATGGAGAACTCGCTGCGCAACCGTACCGATCAACAGTTGCAGGACGCGGCGCAGGAGTGGGAGCGGCGGGTGGGCCTGCCCGTGCCGAATCTGCCCCCGCCCTCGTCGTATGCCGGGCAGCCGCCGGGACGCTACTTCGTGACGGCCGAGAGCGCGGACGGCACCCGAACAGTGCGCCTGGACAATGTCTTCGGCACCACCTCCGAGCCCGACCTCCCCGATTCCCCCGCGCTACAGCCGGTCACGGTCGGTTCGCTGGGCGACTCGGGCGATCAGTGGCGGGTACTGACGGTCAACGGCCATCGCGCGACGGCAACGGTCGCGTGGCCGCTGACCGACAACATCGAGACGCTGCGCAATCTCGTGGTGCTGCAATTGATCGTCGGTGCGATAGTGCTGCTCGCGCTGGCCGTCGCGGCCTATTTCGTCGTGCGCGGCAGCCTGCGACCACTACACCGGGTCGAGGCGACAGCGGCGGCGATCGCGGGCGGCGAGCTGCATCATCGAATCCCGGTGCACGGCAACGCCACCGAGGTCGACCGACTGTCTCGATCGCTGAACAGCATGCTGACCCAGATCCAGCAGGCCTTCGCCGCCACCGAGGCCTCCGAGACGGCCGCGCGCGAGTCCGAGGCGAAGATGCGACGTTTCGTCGCCGACGCCAGCCACGAACTGCGCACTCCCCTCACCACGATCCGCGGGTTCGCCGAGCTGTACCGCCAGGGCGCGACCACCGACCCCGCGATGTTCATGAACCGCATCGAACACGAGGCCCAGCGCATGGGCCTGCTGGTGGAAGACCTGCTCATGCTGGCCCGCCTCGACGCCCAGCGCCCCGTGGAGCAGGGCCCGGTGGACCTGCTGGCATTGGCGGGCGACGCCGTCCACAGCGCACGCGCGGTCGAAGCCGCCGCGGGACAACACCGTCCGATCACCCTCGACATCGCCGCGGGCACCGGCACCCTGGAAGTCCTCGGCGACGAGCACCGCCTCCGCCAGGTCCTCACCAACCTGCTCGACAACGCCCGCACCCACACACCCGACGGCACCTCGATCACCGTCCGCCTGACCCCCGCCGACGACGAGGTACAGATCGAGGTCGTCGACACCGGCCCCGGCCTCGACCAGGCTGCCGCCGACCACGTCTTCGAACGCTTCTACCGAGCGGACACCTCGCGCACCCGCAGCAGCGGCGGCACCGGCCTCGGACTGTCCATCGTGCAAGCCCTGGTAGCCGCCCACCGCGGCACCGTCGAAGTCGCCGGCACCCAGGGCACAGGGACGACGTTCACCGTCCGCCTCCCCCGCGGCAGAACACTGGACGCATGATCACCAGGCCACCACGGTGACATCGCCCGAGAAGGAAAAACCACCATGTCCTGGTGATCAACCGACCAGCTGTAGTACGACGGCGACGTGGTGTGGGGTGGCGCTATTTGGGGTCAGACCGGGGTTACCTGGGCTACCAGCCAGCGGTTGTCGGACTTGTCCAGGGTGACTCGCACCCGGCTGCCGGAGGTCGCGCCGTCGGGGGTGTCCTTGCTGGTGGTCAGCTGGTTCAGGTAGAGCAGCACCACGGCGTGCTCGGGCTCTGCGGAGACGACGCCCTCGGCCTGGGTGGTGGCCTTGACGGTGAGCTGCTTCTCCTTGGCGCCCGGCGCGATAGCTTCCTTGATGAGCTTCAGGTAGTCGTTGCGGAAGGACTCGGTCAGGCCCTCGGCCGCCTTCGGCAGTTCGGTGTCGACGGTGGCAGGCTCGTAGGTGAACATGGCGCTGACCGTGCGGCCGGCCGTGCTCATCGCGTCGACGCGGGCCTGCTCGGTCCGGTCGTGCTGCCAGAGCTGATAGCCGCTCACACCGAGCACGATCGCGGCGATCAGGCCGAGTGCGGCGAGGCTGCCGAAGACGATCTTCATACGCTGGCTCATCCCACGAACTCCACCTTCGACACGGTCATTCCGGTGTCGCCGTTCGACACCGTGACCCGGAACCGGTACTGCCGCGACTGCGGGTCGGGCGAACCGTTGTTGCTCACCATCTGCTTGGCGGCGACGAGTATTTGTGCGGATTCGCCGTCAGCGGTGACGATGCCCGACTCGACCACCTCGCCGGTGGAGACCACGTTCGCCTGCTTGACGACCTCCATGAACGGATCGACGCGACCGTCGAATTCGGTCTTGAAGTCACCGGAGGCCACCGACAGGATCCGGTCGATGTCCTCCTTGGCCGACTCGGCGCGAATGGTGGTGAGGTTCAGCACGGCCTGGCGGGCGGTTTCGGTGTACTGCGCGCGCAGGTCCTCGTCCTTGTTCGCCGAGTAGGCGGTGAAGGCGGCGAAACCGGCACCGACGACCAGGGCGAGCACGAGCACGCTCGCCGCGGCGAGCGCCAGGATGCGCCCGCCCGAGCCAGGCGCCTTGTCGTCGGCGGTCTTGTTCAGGTCGACCGGCTCGCTCCCGGCGGGCTTCGCGGTGGCGTCCTCAGACTTCGCGACGGTCGCGGCGGACTTCGAGGTGACTTCCGGAGCCTTCATGGAAGTGTCGACGGAATCCGAGGTGACACCCGCAGCCTTCGCGGAGGTGTCGGCGAGCTTCACCGTGGCGTCCTCGGACTTCGCGGGGGCGTCGGCGGACGTAGGGTCCGCGGCCTTCGAGGGATTCTCGGCGAGCTTCGCAGTGACCTCGGCGTCCACCGGTGATGTGGATTCGCTCTTACCGATGGTGACCGTCCGGACCGCCGCGTCCTCGACCGGTGGCCCGGCCGTGCGTGCGGCCCGCCTACGCGGGCGGCGGTTGTCGTTGTCGTTCATCGTTGCTGCTCCTCCAACATCGCCTGCCAGCTGGCCGGCACGGTGCCCGACCCGTCCTCGGCGATGTCACCTTGGCGGTACGTGCGTCCGTCCGTGCCCAGATAGCTGCCCGTCGACGGATCATAGGGGCGCGCTGCGGCGGGCGTCACAGCGCCCGTCGATGCGCCTGCCGGTGCCGACGCCGGAGCGACCGGCTCAACCGGTCCGAACGGTGGGTTGTTGCCTTCCGGCACGAACCCGGTCCGGCACAGTTCGGGTGTGGGTGCCCGGACACCGGGGAACTCCATGCACGGCGTGTTGCGAATGCCGCGTACCTCGATATTCGAGTCCTGCGGCACCTTGCAGTACAGCCCGGGTGGAGTATCCATCGGGGTCAGGTCGCTCGGTTCCCGCCGCTGATCCGCGGGCAGGAAGCCGGTGGTGCAGGCGGGCGGGTCGTGGACAACGGTCATGAAGTCGACCATCACGCCGTACTTCGTCGGCCCACGGATCGCGGTTCGCAGCGCCGCGATCAGCGGCGGGAAGACGACCATGAGCTGTTCCACGCTCGCGTTGTAGATCACGCCGACCTGCCCGATACTCACCAGATTGCCGGCCAACAGCGGCAGGGTGGGGCGCAGGGACTGGAACTGCTCGGTTACCGTCTCCATCGCGGAAGGCCCGTTGTTCAACAGGCTCCGCAGCGCGGGATCGTGCTCGCGCAGCTGGTCGGTGACGGTGGCCAGATCTGCTGTCCAGGAACGGATATCGTCGGCGGAGCGGGTCTGGGTGTCCAGCAGCGGACCGATTTGGTCGAGCAGTTTCTTGGTCGGCTCGATGTCGCTCTCGGCCTGCTGTACCAACAGCGCGGCCGAGTCGATGAACCGCTGCAGATCGGGCCCGGCACCGTTGAACGCGAGAAACGCCTCGTCGATCACCTGGCGCAGCCGGGTGTCGGCGACCGTCGCGAGCAACTTGTCGGCCTGGTCGAGCATCGCACCGACATCCTGCGGCAGGTGCGTGCGCGATTCGGGGATGACCGAGCCGTCGCGCAGATTCCCGTCGGCCGGTTGATCGGTGGGGACCAGGTCTACGTACTGCTCGCCGATGGCCGAGACACTGCGTACCCACGCGCTCGAATCGGCGGGCACCTTGTAGTCGCTGTCGATCGACAGATCGGCTTCGACCCCGGCGGTCGTCAAGCGCACCGCCTCGACCTTGCCGATGTTCTGCCCGCGGTAGGAGACATTGGCGGTGGGATAGAGCCCGCCGGTGGCGGCGAGCTGCACGGTCACCGCGTACCGGCCGATCCCGAACATCGCGGGCACCTGCACGTAGGCACCGCCCATCACGACGAGACCGATCACGGTGAGCACCGCGAAGATCGCGAGCTGGACTCGCACGAACCGGGTGAGTGTCATCGACCCGCCCCTTCCTGGCCGGGCAGCGGCGCGGTGATGCCGGGGATAGCGGGCAGACCGGGAATGGACGGTAGCCCCGGAATGGTGGGCAGGGGTCCGGGGACCGGCGGCGCCGCGAACGGCGCGGTGGCCGGGTCGGCGGCATCGGTGGCGGTCGACGGCGCGAACGAGCCGACGACCCCCTCGACCCCACCGAAGCGACCGCCGAGTGGCGTGCCGGTGAGCCAGTTGCTGTCGAGACGACTACCGGTCAGGTCGAACGTGATGAACAAGTTCATGTAGTCGCCCATGATCGCGTTGTCGATGTTCCTGATCGGGAACGGGAACGTCGGCAAGATACCCAGCGCCTGGATCAGGTTGTTTCCGGTGTCGGCCAGTGTCTTCAGCACGGGACCGAGACTGCGGAGGTTGGCCACCAGATCGTCGCCGCTGGTCTTGATGAGCCGTTCGCTGACATCACCGAGCTCACCGAGCCCGGTGATCGCCGAGGTGATATTCGCCGATCGATCGGCCAGGGCGGTGAGCGCGGGATGGATCTGCTCGATCGCCTCGGCGATCACGTCCTTCTGGCCGGCCAGTTTCACCGAGAGCCGGTCCAGGCCCTCCATCGCGGCGATGATGCTGCCGGTCTGCCGCTCCAAGCCGGTGGTCAGCTCGTTGAGCTGCGGCAGCAGGTCGGCGATCTCGGCCTCGCGGCCGTTCAGCATCGCGTTCAGTTCGGTGGTGATCGTCTCGAGCTGCGCGATACCGCCGCCGTTGAGCACCACCGACAGCGAGGACAGGACCTGCTCGGTGGTCGGATAGGCGCCTGCCCGCTCGAGCGGGATGACGTCGCCCTCGCGCAACTGCCCCTGCGGTGCGCCGGTCGTCGGCGGCGCCAGCTCGACGTGGTTGCTGCCGAGGAGACTGGTCTGGCCGATCTTGGCGAATGCGTTGGCGGGCAGGCGGACATCGGGGTTGAGCGAGACCGTCACCAGCGCGTGCCAGCCCTCGACCTCGATCCCGGTGACATTGCCGACCTCGACGTCGTCCACCCGCACCGGCGAATTCCGGGTCAGGGTGGTGACATTGGGCATCTGGATCCGCACGGTGTAGGAGCCGGCCATGCGTCCCTCGGAGCCGGGCATGGGCAGGGAGTTGAGCCCGTCCCATTGACAACCGGTGGTGCCGAGCGCGACGGCGACGCCGACGGCCAGCCCGGCGAGTGTGCGTTGCCGCCTCTGGCTCACGGCCGCCTCGATTCTGGAAGGACTGGAGGGTGCGACGAAGGAGCGAATGTTCACCGCTGTCCTCCTGGAACGGCGAGCCCGGCAAGACCTTCGGGCACGGTGACCGGAGCGGCGGTGGGCGCCGCGGTCGGCTGGCCCGCACCGGCCAGGCTCGGGTCGCTGTACACCAGCTGGTCGGGGAACGCTTGGACGCCGCCGACGGGGTTTGTCATGATCGGCGCGTAATTCATTGCCAGCGAACTGATCACCGGTGCAAGGAACTCCGCGCACAGATCGGCGGACTTGTCAGAGTTGTTGTGCTCGAGTGCCCGGATCGAACCACACAGGAAACTCAGCGGACTGGCCGTATTGTTCAGCGCGACCGAGCCGGTGAGCGAGCCCTGAGCGGGCTTGTAGAGCTGGTAGAAGTTCACCATCGCGGTCGGGCCGGAGTGCAGCACCTGTTCGAGCTGGGGCCGCTTGTCGACCAGCGTCTGGGTGACATCGGCGAGCTTCTCTACGCCCTCGGTCAGTTCACCCCCGGTGCCGTCGAGGAACCGTTTCACATCGGCCAGTGCAACATCGAGGCTGTCCAGCCCGGAGCCGAGATCTTCCGACGCACCGGCCAGCACCGAGGACACCGAAGCCAGCCGGCCACTGAACTGCACGATCTGCTCGTTGCTCGCCGAGAGCACCTCGACGAACTTCTGCAGATTGCGGATGGTGCCGAACAGGTCGTTTCGCCCGTCGGACAGGGTCGTCAGGGTCGCGGACAGTTCACGCAGGGTGTCGCGGAACTTCTGGCCGTTGCCGTCGAGGTTGTCGGCCGCGGTGTCGACGAAGCGGCCGAAGGAGCCCTTCTCGTCGTCACCGACCGGACCGAGCGCCGCCGACAGCTTGGTCAGTTCGGACTTGATCTCGTCCCACTCCACGGGCACCGCCGTGCGGTCTAGCGGAATCTGCGCACCGTCGGCCAGCTTGGGTCCGCCGCTGTAGGCGGGCGCGATCTGCACGAAGCGCGCCGACACCAGCGACGGCGCGATGATCACCGCGCGTGCGTCCGCGGGCAGGTCGACGCTGCTGTCGATGCTCATCTTCACTCGCGTCTGGCCCTGGCTCGGTTCGATCGAGTCGATGCTGCCGACGGTGACGCCGAGTACCCGGACCTCATCGCCTTCGTACAGGCCAGTGGTGGAGGTGAACGCGGCGGTCACCGTATTCTTCGCGCCGCCGATAACCAAGTAGACGGCCACGGCGACCAACGCCGCGACAACTACAACCGCTACGGCGATCGTCCAGCGCGGCAACCCGCGTACCTGCTGAGTCGAGCTCATCGCGGGGGATCCTCCTCAGTAGGAGCGATGTACGGCGTCCTCGGATGGGTGAAGATATCGATCAGGTCCTGTGGCACCTGTTCCGGCCAGACCAGCGCGTCGACGAGCGGGCGCAATTCGGTACTGGTCGCGTTCACCACGTAGGCGTTGAACCAGGGCCCGTTGCCGACCTGCTCACCGAGCGCGGCGGCGTAAGGGCCGAGTCCGTCGAGGGCTCCGTTGAGGTTCTGTTCGTTGCGCTGAAGCAGGGCGAGTACCGAATTCAGTCGGTCCAGCGTCGGCCGCATCTGGGGCTCGTTGTCGGCGACCAGGCCCGAGAGCTGCCTGGCCACATCGTCGATGTAGACAATGAGCTGGTTGATCGCGGCCCGGCGCCGGTCCAGCTCGCCGAGCAGCTCGTTGCCGTCGAGGAGCAGCGTATTGAGCTGGGTGCTGCGGTCGGCCAGGATCTTGGTGACGTTCTGTGCCCTTGCCAGCAGATCGGTCAGCGCCTGGTCGCGCACATTGATGCTGCGCGACAGGGCGGTGACGCCGTCGAGCGCGTTGCGTAGCGGGCCCGGCGTGTCGGCGAAGGCCGCCGACAGGGTATCCAGGGTCTGGTCGACCTGATCCAGATCGAGATCACGTACGGTCCCACCGAGATCGCTCAGCGCTTCGTTGAGCGAGTAGGGCGAGGTGGTGCGGTCGAGGGGGATGGTGTCACCGGTACCGATCGCGCCGGGGCCGGTCGGCACCACATCCAGCGACTTGCGGCCGAGGACCGTGTTCGTCTTGATCGCGGCGGTGGTCTTGTCCCCCAGCACGATCGACTCGTCGAGGTCGAACTTCACCAGGACCTTGTCACCGTCGAGGCTGACCTGGCGCACCTCGCCGGATCGCACACCCGCCACATGCACCGGGTCGCCCTGTACCAGGCCGCCCGCGTCGAGGAAGTTGGCGGTGAAGGTCGCTCCGGAGCGGATGAAGGGCAGCTCGGTGAATTGCAGCGTCGCGAGCGAGATCGTCACCACCAGCACCACGCCGACGATGCCGATCGTCGCCGCCGACGACTTGTTCTCATTCATTGGGCGTGCACCTTCCGGTCGCCTGCAGACCCGGCATGTGAACTTCCATCGGCTTGCCGTCGGGGCCGGTGATCAGAATGTTGGTACCGCAGATGTACAGCTGCAGGAAGGAGCCGTAGGCACCGATCCGGATGAGCTTCTTATATGTATCCGGCAGTTTTCCGAGCACCCATTCGATGTGGTCGGAACCCTCGTCCAGGTTCGTGGCGAGCCTGCCGGTCTGTTCGATGGTGTTGCGCAGGTCAGGACGGGCCTGCACCAGCAGGTCGTTGATTTCCTGGGTCGCGCCCGCGATCCGCGGCAACGCGTTGCCGATCGGGTCGCGCTGCGCGGACAGGTCGCTGACCAGGCGCTGCAGTTCCTCGATGGTGGTGGCGAACTGGTCACCGCGATCATCGATGGTGGCGAGGACGGTATTCAGGTTGTCGATCACGCTGCCGATCAGCGCGTCCCGGTCCGCCAGGGTCTTGGCGAAGCTCCCACCGCTGTTCAGTAGTGAGACCAGGGTGCCGCCCTGGCCCTGGAAGATCTGCAACAGCGCCGCGGTGAGATCGTTGACCTGCGCTGGGTCGAGCCCGCGCAGCAGCGGCTTGAATCCGCCGAGCAGCAGATCCAGATCGAGTGCGGGCGTGGTCTGCTCGCGGCCGATGGTGTCGCCGCCGGAGAGTCGCCGAGCCGAGCCCGGCCCCTCCAGCAGTTCCAGGTAGCGGTCGCCGACGAGGTTCTCGTACTTGATCGCCGCCCGGGTGCTGGCCAGCACCGCGTACTTGGTGTCGACATCGAACGCGACGTGGGCGAGATCGTCGTCGCCGACCTTCACCGAGGTCACCGAACCCACCGGGACACCGGCGATGCGCACCTTGGCACCGGGCAGCATGCCCGATGAGCTGGTGAACACCGCGTGATAGCCGGTCTCACTGGAGAACCGCGCCTGACTCAAGACGATCGCCAGGCCGGCGAACACCAGCGTCATCACCACGGTGAAGATCGCCAGTTTGATCGTCGTCCCCGTGTTCCTCACCGCGTCACTCCCGGCAGTCCGTCCAGCAGCAGCTGGAATACCTTTGGCACACCGTGGAATTCGTACTGGGTATTCGGCGTGTACGGCGCACCCTGGTTGGTATCGGTCACCAGATAGTTCGAATGGCTTTCCGGTACCCGGTCCACCACACCTTCGCAGCGCGGGCCACCGGTGGCGTTCACCTTGGGCAGGTCGTTCGGGTAGGTGTAGGGCTGGGAACCGGGCATCAAGCTCGCGTTCATGCCGACACCCGGCAGTAGCCCGCCCATCATCTCCTCGGCGATCGGCACCAGCGGGCCGAGGCCGTTGATGACGCAGCTCAATGCGGGCGCGTACTCGAACAGCAGGGCGGTCGTCGGCCGCAGCAGGTCGAGCGCGGTCACCAGATCGTGCTCGTTCTCACGCAGTACCGATCCCACCGTGTCGGACAGCCCGATCACATTGACCAGCACGTTGTCGAGCTGGCCCTGCATCTCGGAGATGGTCTGCGAGGTGGCGGTCGCGTTGTCGACGGTGCGCAACAGCGGGTCCGCGACCTCGGTGTAGAGGTCGGTCACCGCGGCGGTCTTGTCCAGATCCGCTTGCAGCGTCGGCAGGTAGGGGTTGAGTTCGCGCAGATAGCGATCCGAGCGCACCAGCAGATCGCCGAACTTGTCGCCACGACCTTCCAGCGCGGTGCCCAACGCGGTCAGCGTGGCGTTGAGCTTCTCCGGCTCCACCTGGGCGAGCACATCGGACAGGTGCTGGAACAGCGTGTTGAACTCCACCGTCACCGCGCTCGCTGCCACCGTGCTGCCGGGTTTCAGCGAGCTCGACGAAGGCTGTTCGGGGACAACGAAATTCACATACTTGGCACCGAACACCGTGGTCGAACGAATATCGACACCCGCGTTCGAGGGCACCAGCTTCAACTGCTCGGGGTCGACCTCGAGCCGTATCTGCGCGCCGTCGTCGCGCAGGTTGATCTCGGCGACCCGGCCGATCTCGACGCCGCGCACCTTCACCTTGGCGTCGGGGTCGAGCACGAGGCCCGCGCGCGGTGTCTCGACCAGTATCTGCGCGGTGGTGGTGAACGCACCTTGGAAGAGGGCGAACGCGAAGGCCACGAGCCCTACGAGCAAGCCGACCATCGTGAGCGCGGCGAGCTTGCGCCCGAGCCCGCCCTGCAATGCGGCAACGATTCGTGAAGTGTTCATCACGCTATCCCGAGAGGTGGAAGTTGCCGGAGGTGCCGTAGATGGCCAGCGAGATCAGCAGCGTCACAGTGACGACCGCGATCAGTGACGACCGCACCGCGTTACCGACCGCGACGCCGACGCCGACCGGACCACCCGCGGCGTGGAAGCCGTAGTAGGTGTGGATCAACATCACGGCCAGTGCCATCACGATCGCCTGCGCGAACGACCAGAGAATGTCGCTCGGGATCAGGAACGTCGAGAAGTAGTGGTCGTAGACGCCGCCCGATTGCCCGTAGATCACCACGGTCGCGAAACGGCTGGCGATGAACGAGGCGATCACCGCGAGTGCGTAGAGCGGCACGATCGCGATCATGCCCGCCAGCACCCGGGTGCCGACCAGGAACGGGATGGGCCGAATCGCCATCGATTCCAGCGCGTCGATCTCCTCGGCCACGCGCATCGCGCCGAGTTGGGCTGTCGCGCCGGCGCCGATCGTGGCGGCCAGGCCGATACCGGAGATCACCGGTGCCGCGATGCGCACATTGATGAGCGCGGCGAAGAAGCCGGTCAGTGCCTCGACGCCGATATTGCCGAGCGAGCTGTAGCCCTGCACCGCGATGGTGCCGCCCGCCATGAGGGTCAGGAAGCCGACGATCACCACCGTGCCGCCGATCACGGCCAACGCACCACTGCCCATGCTGATCTCGGCGATGAGGCGAATGGTCTCGGTGCGGTAGTGCACCAGCGCGCGGGGCACCGAGGCGAGTGCCTTGACGAAGAAGATCGCCTGATCGCCCAGGGAATCAAGCGATTTCGACATCCGCTCGTAACGACGGACCGTGCGCGGAAACTTGCTGCGAACTATGAATGCCACGTGGTCACCGCACCGTGAATTTCAGGCCGATCGCGGTGACGACCACATTCACCACGAACAGCGCCATGAATGCGAATACCACTGTTTGGTTCACCGCGTCACCGACGCTCTTCGGGCCGCCTTTGACGCCGAGCCCGAGATAACAGGCGACCATTCCGGCGATCAGGCCGAACATGCCGGCCTTGATTTCGGAGATGATCAGCTCCGGCAGATTCGTCAGCAGCGGAATGCCGTTGACGAACGCGCCGGGGTTCACGCCCTGCAGGAACACCGAGAACACGAAGCCGCCGACGATGCCGATCGTGCACACCAGGCTGTTGAGCATCAGTGCCACGAACATCGAGGCGAACACGCGTGGCACCACCAGTCGGCTGACCGGGTCGATGCCGAGCACCTTCATCGCGTCGATCTCTTCGCGAATCGTGCGTGCGCCCAGGTCGGCGCAGATCGCGGTGGCGCCCGCGCCTGCCACGATCAGCACCGTGACGATCGGGCCGACCTGTGTGACGGCGCCGAACGCGGCGGCTGCTCCACTGAGGTCAGCGGCGCCGATCTCGCGTAGCAGGATGTTGAGCGTGAAGACCACCAGCACCGTGAACGGGATGGCCACGAGCAGCGTCGGCACGATCGAGACGCGGGCCACGAACCAGGCTTGGTCGATGAATTCGCGCCATTGGAACGGCTTGCGGACGGTGGCACTCGCCACTTCCGCGCCGAGTTCGAAGAATCCGCCGACCGCCCGCAACGGGACAGCAAGGAGGTTGTTCATTCCGAATCCTCCTCAATCGACGGGCGGACCGATTTGTCCGCGTTCCCGTACTTCACCGCCACCCCGATCTGAAGACTGCCCAAAGACTAGAACATGTTCCTGCTAATGTCTGCCATTTTGGGCGACTCAGACCAGGACTTTTTCTTGTAAAACGCTGTCAAAACTGAAACGAAAGCTTATCGGTCTCATCCACCCGCCTGTGAGCCGTCACACACACCGACGCTCATGTCTACCAATACCTGGACCGGTGATCAACACGACAGGCGAGACAACTTCGGCGCGGCGCGCGGTGGGCCAACTTCGAGCAAACTGCGGACGAGGCAGTCAGCCCAGATCGCGTAGGTCGCGGGCCGAGAAGGTGTGGTCGGCGGGACGGTCTGCGAAATAGCCACCGAGGGTGGCGGCCAGGTCGGCCTCGGACCATTCGGCGCCCGCGGCGTCGAATCGCCGCTCGACCGTCGGGGCCGCCATCAGCGCGACCATCGGCCCGTAGACCACGAACACCTGACCGTTGACCGCGTCGGCGGCGGGCGAGGCGAGGTAGGCGACCAGCTTGGCGACGTGCTCGGGCGCCAACGGGTCGACCGCGCCGTCGGGCGCGTCCGCGAAGACCGCCTCGGTCATCGCGGTCCTGGCCCGCGGGCAGATCGCGTTGGCGCGCACGCCGTACCTGGACAGCACGCGCGACGCGGTCAGCGTGAGGGCGGTGATGCCCGCCTTGGCCGCGCCGTAGTTCGCCTGGCCCTCCGGTCCGAGCAGGCCCGCCTCCGAGGAGGTGTTGACCAGCCGGCCGTAGACCGGCGCGCCCGCGGCCTTGGACGCCGCGCGCCAGTAGGCGGCGGCGTTGCGGGAGAGCAGGAAGTGTCCGCGCAGGTGCACCGCGATCACCGCGTCCCAGTCCTCGTCGGACATGTTGAACAGCATGCGGTCGCGGGTGATGCCCGCGTTGTTGACAACGATGTCGAGCCCGCCGAGCGATTCCTGCGCGGTCGAGACGAGCGCGTCGGCTGTCGCGCGCTCGGCGATGGAGCCGCCGACGAATTCCGCCTTGCCGCCGAGCTCGCGGATCGCGGCGATGGTCTCGGCCGCCGCGTCCTCGGTGAGGTCATTGACGACCACCGCCGCACCGGCCGACGCCAGCGCGAGAGCTTCGGCCCTGCCGAGCCCCGCGCCTGCGCCGGTCACGATGGCGACTCGGCCCTCCAATGAAATCTGCGTCACACTCATTCGGCCGACTCTAGAACGTGTTCCACCATCCGACAAGAGGCGATCACGCCAACCTCAGCGCGGCCTTGGGGCACTGCGCCACGGCTTCCTCGGCATCGGCGAGACGATCGGGTGCGACATCGCCCTCGGCCACGGTCAACATGTCGTCGTCGTCAAGTTCGAACATGTCAGGGGCGATTCCTACACAGACGCCGTTCGCTTCGCACCGGTCGAAATCGACGATGATCTTCATGAGAACTTCCTTCCACACGGTCTTGGCGACACTAACCCAGACAGCCCGACCCGCGGAGCGGAACAGGCGACTGATCACCCTCAATACTGGAACATGTTCCAGTTCGTATGCAATGATCGGTTTCGGCGGGGCTCATTCCCTGCGCCCCGCCACCCGCCCCTTCAGCTCGACACCGAGGTAGGAAGCATGCGCGTCGCGTATACGCCGCAGCAGGAAGAATTGCGCGCCGAGCTGCGCCAATATTTCGCGAAGCTGATGACACCGGAACGCCGCGCGGCGCTGAGCATGACGACCGGCGAATACGGCTCCGGCAACGTCTATCGCGAGGTCGTGCGCGAGATGGGCCGCGACGGCTGGCTCACGCTGAGCTGGCCCAAGGAATACGGCGGCCAGGACCGCACCACGATGGACCAGCTGATCTTCGTAGAGGAAGCGGCCATCGCGGGAGCGCCGGTCCCGTTTCTCACGCTCAACTCGGTCGCGCCGACCATCATGCAGTACGGCACCGAGGAGCAGAAGAAGTTCTTCCTGCCCAAGATCGCCTCCGGTGAGCTGCACTTCGCGATCGGCTACTCCGAGCCCGGCGCGGGCACCGACCTGGCCTCGCTGCGGACCTCCGCGGTGCGCGACGGCGACGACTTCGTCATCAACGGCCAGAAGATGTGGACCAGCCTCATCGCCTACGCCGACTACATCTGGCTGGCCGTGCGCACCGATCCCGCCGCCAAGAAGCACAAGGGCATCACGATGCTCATCGTGCCGACCGACGTCGACGGGTTCTCCTGGACGCCGGTGCACACGATGGCCGGGCCCGACACCAGCGCCACCTACTACCAGGACGTGCGGGTGCCCGCCTCGTCGATGGTCGGTCCGGAGAACGGCGGCTGGTCGCTGATCACCAACCAGCTCAACCACGAGCGCGTCGCCCTCACCTCGGCGGGTCCGCTGAGCCTCGCGGTCGCACAGACCGTCGAGTGGGCCAGGCAGACCACCCTGGCCGGCGGCAAGCGCGTGATCGACCAGGAATGGGCCCGGCTCAATCTGGCTCGGGTGCACGCCAAGGTCGAGTACCTCAAACTGCTGAACTGGGAAATCGCCAGCCGCGCCGACCTGGGCGGTGAAGCGGCACCGAAACCGTGGGACGCCTCCGCGTGCAAGGTCTACGGCACCGAGCTGGCCACCGAGGCCTACCGCCTGCTGATGGAAGTCGTCGGGCCGCATGCCTATCTGCGCCAGGACTCCCCCGGCGCAGCCCTGCTCGGCAGGCTCGAGCGGATGCATCGCGCCGCGCTGATTCTCACCTTCGGCGGCGGCACCAACGAGGTGCAGCGCGACATCATCGCCATGACCGCCCTGCGCCAGCCCGCCTCAGCCCGCTGATCTTGAAAGCCGGTACCTCCCATGGATTTCACCCCCACCGAAGCCCAGACCGATCTCGCCCGGCTGACCGGCGAGGTCTGCGCCAAGCTCGTCACCGCCGATCGGCTGCGTGAACTCGACACCGCGGCCCGCTTCGACGAGCAGCTCTGGAAGTCGCTCGCCGAGACCGGCGTGCTGGCCGCAGCGCTGCCGGAAGCCCTGGGCGGCAGCGACTTCGGCATGCTCGAGCAGACCGCGATCCTGCGCGAACTCGGCCGCGTCGTCGCCGCGGTGCCCTATCTGTGGTCGATCGTCATCGGCGCGGGCGCACTGGCGAGGTTCGGCGACGACGACCAGCGACAGCTGGCCGCGCGGGCAGGCGCGGGCGAGCTCGTGCTCACCGCCGCACTCGCCGAGGAACTGCGCGCCACCACCGACGCTCCCGGCATCGTCGCCAAGGCCGCCGGCGCCGCATGGACGCTCACCGGTACCGCGACCACCGTCGCCTACGCCGACCGCGCCGCGCGAATCCTGGTGCCCGCCATCACTTCCAGCGGTGTCGGCGTCTTCGTGATCGATCCGGAGCACGCGTCGGTCACCCGCACCGCCCAGCAGGTCGTCGACCTGACCCCCGAGTTCGCCGTCGAGCTGGCCGACACACCGGCCGAGCTGCTCGGCACCATCGAAGCCGGAGCCGACATCCTCACCTGGCTGCGCGAATACGCCTGGCTCGGCCTGTCGGCCCTGCAACTGGGCACCTTGGAGCGCGCGCTCGAGCTGACCGCCGAGCACACCCGCACCCGCGAACAGTTCGGCAAGCCGATCGGCTCGTTCCAGTCGGTCGCCCAACGCCTGGCCGACGCCTACATCGACATCGGCGGGCTTCGCCTCACGGTCACCCAGGGCGCCTGGCGCCTCTCGGAAAACCTCCCCGCCGCCGAAGCCGTCCACATCGCCAAGTTCTGGGCGGCCGAGGCCGGCCACAAGGTCGCCCACACCGTCGTCCACGTCCACGGCGGCCTCGGCATCGACCGCGACCACATCACCCACAACTACTTCACCGCCGCCAAGCACAACGAATTCGCCCTCGGCGGCGCAACCCCCCACCTCCTCGCCCTCGGCGCGGAGCTCGCGCAGTAGTTGGACCAAACGTGCTCGCACCTCGCCAGGTGTCCACGCGGGGTGCGGGCGTCGCTGTGTGCGCACAGGGCGCGTAGTTCGTACGAAATTTGCGTGAAGATGTACAATTCATACATGACTGCAGCGCCCACGCCTGAGAACTGGGAGCTCCCGGTAAGCGAAGCCAGGGAGCGCCTCGCCGACGTGATTGCGGCCGCTGAGGCCGGTACCGTCGTGCACTTGACCCGCCACGGCCGCCGCGTGGCGGCCGTTGTGCCGGACTCGATGGCCGAGACCGCAGACAGCCAAGTCCGCGCACTATCGCGACAATTCGCCGAGCGTCACAGGAGCCTGCTCGACAGGCTCGCCAAGTGAGCGAAGCGGAAATTTACTACCTCACGGTCGCTGACCTGCGAGCAATCGCCGAGGATGCGGCAGGGCAGTACGTCGTACGCGACGCTGGACTGCTCGCGTCGGCGGCCGCCCGTCCGGCAACCACGGTGTACGGCGCCGACGCTTACCCAGATATCTGGGAGAAGTCCGCAGCGCTCCTGCATTCGACCGCAGCCAACCATCCACTTGTCGACGGCAACAAGCGCCTTGCCATCGCAGGCGCGATCGTCTTCCTGGCCTACAACGGCATCGACACGAGCTCTCTCGACGAAGACCTCGTCTACGACCTCATGATCGACGTCGCCAGTGGCATAGTTGTCGATGTCCCAGAGATCGCATCCCGCCTCGCTACCGCGTTGTAGCACGATCCGACCTCGACCGAATACCGAGCGCTATAGGCCACCCGCGCGCGTCCGGGCAGGTTACCGTCATGCCGACCAGCGATGGCAAAAGTGTTGGCCGGGAGTCGAAACAACCGCCACCGCATAGGCTTCACGGCGACACCTACCCCGCCTCCTTCATCCTGGCTGACGTCCCGCATGAACTGGCCGACCCCACGCACCGAGGTCGCCCTGCACCCCCGATTCCGTCACGTCGTCGCCCACTCCCCGACGACGCCGACAACCGCTGACACCCCGAACAGGTTGGTCGGTTGATCACCTCACCTGGCGCGCAGAGCAGGAGGAGTCGGCGGTGCATGATCAGCAAGGCGGGTTGACTCAACTCGTCACAACGGACCCCGACTGCGAACGAGTCTACGACGACTCGCCATCGACCTGAGCAACGCTGACGCCTGGCAACCAGGCGGGTTTCGGTCAACGGCGCGAAACTCGGACAGCGATGGGCGCCCGCCGATCAACTCGGCCCGCCCAGCACAGTGCTGGACGGGCCGAGTTCGAATGAAATCAGGACGAGCCCGCCTCGGCGTGTTCGTCGGCAGGGCGCTCGTCGGTCTGGGACTTGGCCCAGCGGTAGTCCGGCTTGCCCGCAGGCGAGCGCTTGATCTCGTCGACGAACCACAGGCTGCGTGGCTGCTTGTACGACGCGATCTCCTGGGTGAGGATCGGCTTCAGATCGGCCAGGGTGGGGCGGTTCTCGCCGCGGCACTGGACGACCGCGCAGACCCGCTGGCCCCAGCGTTCGTCCTCGACGCCGACCACCAGTGCGTCGAAGATCTCGGGGTGCGCCTTGAGGGCGCCCTCCACCTCTTCGGGGTAGATCTTCTCGCCGCCGCTGTTGATGCTCACCGAGCCGCGGCCGAGCATGGTGACCGAGCCGTCCTCCTCGACGCGCGCATAGTCGCCGGGGATCGCGAAGCGAACACCGTTGATCTCCTTGAACGTCGCGGCCGACTTCACCTCGTCCTTGTAGTAGCCGAGCGGGATGTGTCCGCTGCGCGCCAGCAGGCCGACGACACCGGAACCCGGTTCGACCGGCTTTCCTTCCTCGTCGAGCACCTGGGTGGCCGCGTCGATCTTCACCCGGGGGCCGCCGGTGTGGGTGGCGCCCTTGGCGACCAGGGAAAGTCCGCCGAACCCGGTCTCCGAGGAGCCGATGGAGTCGGAGATCATCCGGTTGGGCAGCACTTCGAGGAACTTGTCCTTGAGTGTGGGCGAGAACAGCGCCGCACTGCTGGCCAGAACGTACAGGGTCGAAAGATCGTAGGGCTCACCGGTTTCCGGGTTGCCCTCGGCGAGGGCGTCGAGCATCGGACGCGCCATCGCGTCACCGGTGATGAAGATCAGGTTGATGCCGTGTTTGTCGACGGCCTGCCACACACCGTGCCCGCTGAACTCGGGGATCATCACGGCCTTGCCGCCACCGAACAAACTGTGGAAGGTGGCCCACTGCGAGCCACCGTGAATCATCGGCGGGATCGGGTAGCGCACCATCTGCGGGTTGGCCGCGCCGATCTTGGCCAGCTCCCATTCATCCTTGGTGTACTCGCCGGTGACGAAGTTGATGCCGGCGCCGAGGACGCGCCAGACGTCCTCGTGTCGCCACATCACGCCCTTGGGCAGGCCGGTGGTGCCGCCGGTGTAGAGCATGTAGATGTCGTCGGGCGAACGTTCCCCGAAGTCGCGTTCGCCCGAGGAATCGGCCAGCGCGGCTTCGTATTCCACGGTGTCCGCGCCGATGGGGTCGGTGGTGCCGTCCTCGACGACGATCACCGTCTTCAGTGCGGGCACCTTGTCCCGGACCGCCGCCACCTTGTCGGTGTAGCGCCGCTCGTGGATCAGCGCCACCATGTCGGAGTTGTCGAAGATGTGCAGTAACTCGTTCTCGACATAGCGGAAGTTGACATTGATCATCACCGCCCTCGCCTTGAAGACGGCCACCATCGCTTCGACGGCCTCGACGGTGTTCCTGGAATAGATTCCGACTTTGTCGCCGGGACGCACACCCTGTTCCAGCAGGTAGTGGGCCAGTTTGTTGGCCCGCTCCTCTAGTTCGGCGTAGGTCGACTCTCGATGTTCGCCGACCAGCACGATCCGGTCGGGCATCAGGTCGACGGCATGTTCGACGAGATCGGCTATGTTGTAGCTCACAAAGACAAAAATAGAACGTGTTACTGTTTCTGACAAGACCAGATCGTCAGGAGAATTCAAAATGGCCCACTGCTTGGTCGAGAAGCGCGACCATGTCCTCATCGTCACCATGAACCGCCCCGAGGCGCGCAACGCCCTCTCCAGCGAGATGATGGCGATCATGCTCGAAGCCTGGGACCAGGTGGACAGCGATCCCGACATCCGCGTCGCGATTCTCACCGGTGCGGGCGGGGCCTTCTGCGCGGGGATGGATCTGAAGGCGATGAGCTCGCAGCATCCCGGGGACACCGCCTCCAGCGGCAGCTGGGACCCGGCCTACCTCCCCGCGTTGCTGAAGGGGCGGCGACTGTCCAAGCCGCTGATCGCGGCGGTCGAGGGCCCGGCCATCGCCGGTGGCACCGAGATCCTGCAGGGCACCGACCTGCGCGTGGCCGGGGAAAGCGCCAAGTTCGGCGTCTCCGAGGCCCGCTGGGGCCTGTTCCCGCTGGGTGGTTCCGCGGTGCGGCTGGCCCGGCAGATCCCGTACACGGTGGCCGCTGATCTACTGCTGACCGGTCGGCACATCACCGCTGCCGAGGCCAAGGAGATCGGCCTGATCGGCCACGTGGTCCCCGACGGCACCGCCCTCGACAAGGCCATGGCGCTGGCAGGCCAGATCGCCGACAACGGCCCGCTCGCCGTCCAGGCGATGCTGCGCACCCTGCGCGAAACCGAGGCCATGCCGGAGAACGAGGCGTTCCCCATCGAGGCGAAGATCGGCATCGAGGTGTTCAGATCAGCCGACGCCAAGGAAGGCCCGCGAGCCTTCGCCGAAAAGCGCAAGCCCAACTTCTCCGGCACCTAGAACACCACCAAACCCCCGGTCGGAATCTCCCGCCCCCAGCGACACCCACCAAGGCCCGATCCGGATCTCCCGCACCCCCCAGCCACACCCACAACACCCCCGTTCCGGATCTCCCGCTCCCCACACCCACCACACCCGATCCGCCATGACCGCACTCCCGACCCCGCACGACCCGACCTCGAGGAGGGTCCCGCCGCGCAGCGGCGGTAGCGGCCCGGCCGCGAGTTAGCCGCCGTTGCGTCCGCGGCGCAGCCGCCAGCCAGTCTCT